>JADZAX010000284.1 GCA_020852405.1 Verrucomicrobiales bacterium | reverse complement strand
TCCCGCTGGGATAGGAGGAGGTGCCAACGACAAATCGTTCCGCACCATAAACGACGGGATTGATGCGGGCTTTGTCCCGGTGCGTCTCGGTCCAGTCACGGCCGTCCTTGGAGACCAGAATGTGACCCGCGCCGTCTTTTCCGCCGCCGCCACCGCCCACCACGACGAACTGGTCCTTCGCCCAGACCACCGACATCAGATTGTTGCCGTCATCTTTTCCCGGCTGGGCCCATTCGGCGGTGATCGCCCAGGTTTTGCCGTCGTTCGAAATCATGCGGCGGCCACCGTATCCAACCGCGAGCCAGAGATCCGTGGCCCAGGCACCATCCGAAAGACTGCAGAGCAACAACAGGCAAAGGAACTTCATGGGGTAAGATCTGCCAATTCTCATGCGGGCAATGGAGGGGGGGAAGAGTTCGATGACTGGCCGGGCTGGTGATCCGCCAGAAGCCGACAACAGCCAGTCAACCAGGGTGACGCGGCCTGAACAGGAAACGTCCAACCCAGCCATTCTCTGACCGGGCCCTCCATTTCTCCAGAAAAAAGTTCGCCCTGAAGAACGAAGGGTTCATACGCCCGCTTCAGCCCCCCCTTTTGAGCCCTTCGTTTGATCGCGGCAGACTGGACCATCGCATCGGATCCGGCCCCGTTCAGGTTTCACAATGTGATGGATCGTGATCTGTTTAGACAGACCTCCAGGTTACCGGCCCAACTTGAGTTTACCAAGTTTGTCGGCACCCAATTCGGTAAACCAAATGGCGCCGTCCGGACCTTGCATGATCCGGTGCATGACCGTGTTGCGAGTCGGAACTTGATAGAAAGTGACCGGAATATTCGTCAGATCGCCCGCCTGCGCCAAAAGGACCGACTTGTCGATTTTGATGATGTGATCCGCACCGGCGGGGGATGGTTCCTTCCCGTTGACGTAACTGTGAGTCCAAAGATTCCCCAAATCATCAAAAGCCATCCCCGCGAGGATGACATTTCGTTGCGTCAGGGGAATGGGGTACTCGCTGATAGAACCATCCATGTCGATGCGCCCGACTTTGTTTCCCGCCTCCTCACTGAACCACATGGAGCGGCCGTCAGGACCCCGGACAATGGCAATCGGTCGGCTACCCTTCGTGGGAATCTCAAACTCATCAATCCGGCCTTCCGGGGTGACCCGCATTATTTTGTTCCCGACCAATTCGGTTCCCCACATGTTGCCATCGGGGCCCGCGGAGAGGTAGATCAACACCGCTCCCACGGTCGGCAGCTCGAAATGTTCAATAGATCTGTCAGGGTTGATTTTACCGACGGTATTGGTCTTCTTTCCAGTGAACCAGAGAGTCTTTCCATCGGGACCAAGACCAAGACCATGAGGGCAGGGGTTGATTGGCGCTTTGGCCCCTTCTGCGCGGATCCGCACGTCGATTTGCTCCATGATGGAACCGGTTTCCTGGTCTATGCTCACCACCAGGCCGGCGAATTCCAATGAAACCCAAAGGACTCCTTGACCGTCGAACAAGATTCCATGGGGACGGCTGCCGACGGGCATGGGAAAGAAGTCGGTCTTACCATCGGCGGCAACCCGCGCCAAATGGTCGTGATTCTGTCCGGTAACCCAGACCACTTCACCGCCTTCGTGATTGTAGGTGAGTTCGTGGGTGGAACCCGACGCATCTCCCGGCCATTTGAGTGGATACTCGGTAACCGGGGACGACTGGGCGAAGCAGGGCAAAACGGTCAAGAAGGCGAATAGGTGATAGGTGATGGCGAGACTGGGTTTCATGATGGGACATTCTTGATCAGCTTAGGCTCAAAGGAAATGGAAGGGCACCTTTGGCTCAACCAGGGTGAGCCCATAAGACCGTCCCTGTCAATGGAACACTTCCAAATCACAGAATGAAGTGTTGATTTAAAAAAGACACTGTGGCGGATGGCAACCACGAAGAGCCGAAACAGCCGCGCTATACTGATGGAAACACTGGCTTTTCAGGGGGCAGGACAAACGAAGGTGAAAATCACGAGACTGAGGTGCGGGCTTGACCGGATCTGTCCTCATCTCCATGATCGGAATCCCATGCGATTGCCCTTTCTACTGCTGCCAACATTGGTCTCCCTGCACTGTCTGACGGCCCAGGAAACAACCCAGATCCGAGTGGAGACGAGCCGGGACGCGTGGATTTCCGCCGCGGTGGAGGCGGAGCGCGAGGGCAACAACGGAGGATCCCCCAAGCTCAAACTCAAGGGAATCCAGGAGTTTTTTCTGATCGATTTTGATCCCTCACCTTTTCAGGGGCGCCGGGTGGTCAAGGCACAGCTCCATCTCCGCGCGGAAGGTCCGGAGCTGCTCGGCCGAGTCACGGTATCGACCATCGCCGATGAATGGGTGGAAGGATCCGGCACGGGGTATGACCGCTCGCCCGGGGTGAGCAGCTTTCTCTGGGCCGAAAATGGTCGGCGACACTGGTCGGGCGACGGGCCGGACATTACCGGGGTGGTGCTGGGCCGCGGAGGCTCGGTCTGGGGCATTGGCGACGCGGGCCCCCGCGATGCCGAAGGATGGCAGGTGATCCCGATCGATCCAGCGGTCGTCCAAGCCCGCATCGACGGATCCGGGCATGGCTTCTTCGTCATCGACGACGTCGGCAACGAATACACCCGCGTCGGCAACCACATTGACTACCATCACCAGCCCAACCGCTTTTTTGCCAGCAAAGACAGCAACCGTTCCCGCGCCCCTTACTTCACACTCTGGCTGGAGGCATCCTCGGCAACAACGCCCGGCCCTTCGCCGACAAAACCTCCGTCCTCCGCGATCCGGGACCAACCGTTCCCATTACCGCCCCTTCCTCCTTCCGACAACAATTCCGCCCCTCCAGCGCCACCAGCCTGTCGGGATCTTTTTGGAGAACCCCTGCGAACGCTCGATTTTCATGCCGCGCGGGGAGAAGCGATCGGCTTCCTTATCGACTCCGTCGCCCCTGATTCGATCCATCTCACCGCCTCGGAGGATGTCGAAATCTCCCTCTTTGCCACTCCCCGAGTGGGCGGTCAGATCGATCCGCTGGTTCCACTCGGATTCGAGGGTGCTCCGATCCGGGGAGGCGGAACCTTCATCGAGTTGTATGTCAAAAAAACCGCCGTCGCCGGCCCCCTCAATCTCCAACTGCAGACAGGAGACCAGCCTGCGGAAATCCGGTTGACGGTGTGGGATTTCACCCTACCCGACCAGCTTTCCTTCATTCCGCAGATGAACTGCTACAACCTGCCTGATGAGGAGGAGACGCCTTGGTTCCGCCTAGCCCATGAGCACCGGACCACCCTGAACCAACTCCGCTACGGGTGGACCGGGAAAGTCGATACCGAGGCCGTGCCCGTTCGAAAGAAGGACGGCAGCGAGTGGGACTGGTCCGCATGGGACGCCCGTTTCGGCAGCCTGTTCGAGGGGACCGCCTTTCAGGGTCTGCGCCGGGACGGAGTCCCGGTGGAGGCCTTTTACCTACCCCTCAATGAAAACTGGCCGATGGATCATGAGCATCATTTCCGCGGCGGCTACTGGATCGAGGACGCCTACGATGAGGCCTATTGGGAGGAATTCCGCTCGGCAGCCCGCGGATTCGCATCGCATGTGGCAGAGCAAGGCTGGAACGAAACGATGTTTGAGTTTTATCTGAACAACAAAGTTTATTTCAAACGTGACCGGGGGAACCGGTGGGATGCCTGCTCCGCGCCCTGGATTTTTGACGAACCGGTGAACACCCAGGATTTCTGGGCGCTGCGGCGTTTTGGCAGCGAATTTTGGGCGGGAGTTTCCGGGATTGCAGGCCCCGCCCTGACCTTCCGGGTCGACATTTCGCGCCCCGAATGGCAACGGGACCTCCTCGACGGCATCGCCACGACCGAAGTGATCAGTGGCACTCTCAGGAACTATCATGAGCGGATCTTCGAAAGGGCCCGAAGACTGGGCAACCTCGTTTACATGTATGGCTCCGCCAATCCCCCTGGAACCTCCAACGCCATGCCGGCAGCGTGGTGTGTGGAAACCTGGGCCCTTGGCGGGGATGGCGTCGTGCCGTGGCAAACGATTGGAACCGACAAATCGTGGCTTGAACCGGACCCACTGGCCCTCCTTTATCCCACTCCCGCCGGCCCCATTCCCAGCGTCAGGCTCAAGGCTTTCCGTGCCGGCCAGCAGTTGACAGAATACCTCACCTTGTATTGCGCCCTCTCCGGCAAAGACCGTGCCACGGTGGGAGCCTCCCTTCTGGGGGATGACGGACTCAGAGGGGCGTTGCAAAAACGCAGCGAAAGCGATGCCGGAACAGCACGCTATGGGAAGGAGACCGCAACAGCCCTGGACGCGCTCCGACTGCGCTTGGGCATTTGGCTCGATGCCAGAAAACCGAAGGCCAAACGACGTTGGCACGATCCGCGTCCGGAGCGATCCTCCCCGGAAAAAATCGTGCCCAGAAGGGTCACAACGCTTTGAGCTGCCGGGGTGCTCACGAGAATAGAGGCAACGTTCTGGTCCTGGACCCGGGACCGCAACCCAGCCACAAAAGGATTCCAAGTTACCCATCCGATCCCCTCAGAAACGCACCATCGTTCCAATGGGGGAATGCCGGAATCATCTGGGGCTGAATTCGAAACGGGCGAGAGAGAGTGCGACATCCTTGGTGAAGGACGAAATCATCACCCCATTGAGAATGTTTCCGCTCGCCGAGGGATGATTTGGGGAAAGAGAAGCGAACGCCGCCAGTGGCACTTCCAAGTCGAACCACCCGTCGCCCCGGGGGTGCAAACTCCCCGCCCCGGTTTTGTATTCGAAATTTCCTCCATGCCCTCCGCCGGGCAGCGACGTGAAGAGCATGACCTGCAGGGGGCCGGGCCGGTCACAGCGCAAGCGGAACCGGAAAACGCTTTCCTTGCGAGCCTGAAGGCTCAGTGCCGGATCCAGGTAGGCCGTGCGGAGGGAAATGCCAAAATGCGTGATTTTATGGGTGTTGCCTTTCCTCCCTGCAATATAGGGACTCGCGACCATCCTGCCGGCCGCCTCCGGCGTGGGAGCCTGCCAAATGCCGCGCCAGATGGGGGGCGGAGCGGTGGTCTCAAAATCGAACGTCCACGCATCGACCGGGGACGGTGTCGCGGCAGGAGCCAGCGTGGTGGAGGGGTCTACTGACGCCACGGCGGAACTGAGAGCAGGGACCTCCACGGTGTTGCCATCGGAGAGGCGCCTCAGCTTGACGAGCCCCTCCTCCACTTTGAGGACGGTGTCATCGGGACGGGAAGAAAGGCTGAAAACCGTTCCCACAACCTCGGCTTCCGCCGTCGCCGTGCGAACCAGCAGGGGACGGCCGGGAGTCTGGGGACTGACTTCCGCAGAAAAAGCTCCCCGGCTCAGCCAGAGTCGTTTCTGATGCTCCTCGGAATACGAAAGCTCGGCATCCCCCACGAGATTGATCAGTGTGCCATCATTGAACCGGAATTGGACCGAGGAGCCCTCTCCTTCCACCAAGAGGGTCCCTCCGGGAAGGCGATCACCGGTTTTCAATCCGGTCCGGGGAATGCCGCTGGGGGCGCTCCAGGTCACCACGCCCTGAACCGTTACCAGACTGATGACATCCGGTTGGTGGCGGCCCACTTGGCGACCCAACGTGAGAGCCAGAAAAAGCCCCAACACCCCCACGGCTGCCCAAACGAAAGACCGTCTCCCCCACCAGCCCCCGGAACGGGGATAGGACGACACCGGAGAAGGGCTGCGCAGGGCCCGGGTTCGGGCGAGGTCCCCCATCGCGACTGCCTGGTCGGCAATCTCGCGAAGAGAATGGCGGGCGGAAGGATTCTCCCTCAGGACCTCATTGAGCCTTTTCAGGCGTTCCGGAGGCAGCGTGTCATCAAGATGGCGCAGGATTTCCAAATCCTGTTCCTCGGAAGCGGTCAGTTTCATCAGCCTGGAGAAGGATTGGGGGTTTCGCCCCCGGGATTCAATTTTTGATCAATGCAGTCTTTGAGAGCGCGGTGCAGCCGGGAAAGCCGCTGGTAGACGGCATCGATGCCCAGTCCCAGCATCTCGGCGACTTCCAGACAGGAATGCCCTTCAAAATACCGGAGTTCCAAAAGCCTGCGGGCATGGTCGGGCATCTTCTCCAAACAGTCCTGAAGGGCCTCCATGCGTCCGCCGGAGGCAATGTGCCCTTCGAGACGCCATTCCGTGTCGAGAATCTCGAGCACATCCTGGTCGAGCAAGGACTCGGGGCGACGCTTCCGGAGGAAATCGAGAGCCTCCCGCCGGGCTGTGATGTGCGCCCAAGAGAGGAGAGCCCCCTCATGTTCAAAGATGGCGCCCTTGGTCAAGGCTTTCACGGAAACATTTTGAAAGATGTCCTCGGCCGACTGGGAGTCGCGGAGCATGACCCAAATGGAGGCCGAGAGCCTGGGACGGGCGGAGAGCAAAGTGCGGACGATGTCTTCTTGGTAGAGGGGCACTGTACCTATCGTAACGCAGGCTGCACGGGAATCCTGAC
>JADZAX010000283.1 GCA_020852405.1 Verrucomicrobiales bacterium | reverse complement strand
GAAGCACAACGGAACTATCCATGAGAGGGTGATCTTCATGACCTTGATAGTCGAAGACGAACCGTATGTGATGCCCAGCAAACGGGTTGAGGTGGAAGATCTCGGAGGCGGATTCTGGCGTGTGACGGGGCACTTTGGGTTCATGCAGAAACCCGCGGTGCCACGATTGCTGAGACAGTGTGTCCATCATGGGCTGGAAGTGACCGCGGAGAAGTCAACGTTCTTCATGGGGCGCGAAATCCTCGTGCCAAGCAATTGTCCCGGCATGGCGCGTTGGCGGGAGCATGTGTTTGCCACCGCCAGCAAGCTCGCTCAGCAGCCGGCGTCCTACTTTCAGATTCCCATCGGTCGCGTGATCGAACTGGGGCAGGAAGTGGAGATTTGAACGGAGTAGAAGATGAAAACCACTGGACGCAACAAGCAACCTCTGACCGTGAGTGAAGTAGGGGAGTATAGTTGGGGGTTCACCCTCATCTTCGTACTCGCCTCGGCCTGCTGGGCTTTGCTTCCCTATACCGGCCCCCACTTTGCCGCGCTGGTCTTCCTGCTGGCCATTGTGATTGCAGGGCTGCGCTGGAACAGGGGTCCAGTGCTCATGATGGCAACGATGAGCGCGTTGGTGTGGAACTTCCTTTTCATTCCTCCGCAGTGGACGCTCCACATCGCCAGTCCGCAGGATGTGGTGATGTTTGTTCTCTTCTTCGTGGTTGCGCTCAGCATGGGGCATCTGACCACCTGTCTCCGTGCCCGTGAGGATGCGTTGCAACGACATCATCATGAGCGCGAGCAACTTCTGGCGGAGAAGCACCGCGCAGAATTGTTGGCCGAGTCCGAGCGCCTGCACCGGACCTTGCTCGACAGTGTTTCTCATGAGCTGAAAACCCCTATCGCTATCATCCGCACCGCGCTGGATGGCCTGGGAGAAGGGAACCCGTTTGCCGCCGAGATTGAGACCGCGAACCGGAGGCTGCAACGCATCGTGGAGAACTTCCTGGAGATCACCCGGGTTGAATCAGACGCTGTCCGGCCGCATTCAGAGTGGTGTGAGATTGGCGACGTGCTGCACAGCGCCACCGCCCCCCTGCAGCGAGAGTTGGGCGGGCATCCAGTGACGATCAACGGGAACGAGAATCTGCCTCTGGTCATGACTGACGGCCGTCTGCTGGCGCAGGCGCTGGGCAATGTCCTTCACAATGCGAGCATCTATGCTCCCTCGGGAACGCCCATTGAGGTCAGCGTCGCAGTGGTTGACGGCGCGCTGGAGCTTCGGGTTCGCGATCATGGCCCCGGGGTGGCCGAAGGGACGGAAAGCCGTATCTTTGAGAAGTTCTTCCGTGCGCCTGATTCAGCCGCTGGCGGCACGGGACTGGGGTTGGCCATTTCGCGAGGCTTAATGCGGGCCTTGCACGGTGACATTGCAGCGCAAAACCAACCCGGAGGTGGAGCGGAGTTCATTCTTCGCCTGCCAGTAAAAACACGCTTAGCCTGAGCCATGAGCAAAGCCCTCATCATTGATGACGAAACCCAGATGCGACGGCTGCTGCGCATGGTGCTGGAATCTCGCGGCTATGAAGTCTGCGAGGCGGCGGAAGGGCAGATCGGCCTGCAAGAGGCTTCTTTTCATCGCCCGGACGTCGTGCTGCTCGATCTCGGACTTCCCGGAATGGGCGGGATAGAAGTGCTGAAGCGGATGCGTGAATGGAGCGACGTGCCCGTGCTCATTCTCAGCGTTCGGGACCAGGAGTCGATCAAGGTCGAGGCGCTGGAACTTGGAGCCGACGACTTTGTCACAAAGCCTTTTGGAACCTCCGAACTTCTGGCGCGGCTTGCTGTGATTCAACGCCGTCGCTTCACACGTCAAAGTCCTCTAGTGGTGGTGGGAAACCTGAGTATCGATTTGCTGCATCACGAGGCCAGCCTTGGTGAGCAAGCGCTCAAACTCACCCCCACCGAGTTTGCTCTACTGAAAATGCTGGCTGAACACGCCGGACGGATTGTCACCCAAAACCAAATCATCCGCCAGGTTTGGGCCGGGCAAAACAGCGATCAGAGCGAAGGCCTACGAGTCCACATTAATCACCTGCGAAAGAAGCTGGGCGAGAGCGGGCCGAAGATCATCAACGAACCTGGGATTGGATATCGGCTTGCCGAGGCAGGCGAGTGAGTTGGTCGCTTGCAGGCGTTCTTTTCACACCGATACATTTCTGCTCAGGGCGCTTGATCCCCCCTCCCCCGTTAACGCACAGAGGGCAATGTGAATCGGATGCCCCGGAGCATCGTCCAACTTTCCGACTGATGGCCCGTCGTTGGCAAGCATGCACCGGCCATAAGATGAAACCACCCAACGCACACTGATTAGGGACGGTTTTGCGGTTTCAGGATAGCCGATCAACGGCACTGCCAACCGATCCCGCCAGTTTTTCGGGACCAACCCGGTCGCTTGACAAAGGCGTGGTGACCTAGCGATTGGTTTCCAAATTATTTGGGCACCGCTGGATTTTTAGGAATTCGAAAATCTTCCATAAACCGTTAACCCTAGGTGTTGTAGAAACGGTTTCAATTGAGTTTATCTGGGAAAAACCCGCCTACATCTCCTGCGATTCTGGAACTGGCCAAGGCGCGATCCTATCGTTTTCCAAAGAATAGCATGATCGTCTAAGCGAAAGTGGCGTGTCTCCCAAGTTTCAGCGGACAAGCGGTCCATCTGCGAACGGCAGGATAGGCAAGGTTCGGGAGTTTTTCGCAGGGACACCCCTGTATTTGTCCCACCCCCTTGTGTAGGATCTTCTCTGTCGGACTCAGTCCCAGCGATTGACCCGCCCCAGGCTTCGTCTCCCCCCTACCCCGCTCGATCTCATCCATGACGCCGCCTTTCTACCCCCGAGTTGGCCGATCCCGCGCCAGGAAGCGGTTTTCGCCCCTCTTTTCGCCGATGCCTCGCCCGCATTCCCTCCACAGTGAGGGGCCGAAGGCCCGCTGGAAGGAAACCTTCGCCCCTCTGCCGCTTCATTTTAGTGGTAAAATTTGCCATTGTGGAATATGGCACTCCACGTCCAAATGGGAGACTGCCCAGACCGCATGAACAAAAAAGCTCTCACCGAGGCGGACATACGCTCCAAGTTCATCACCCCGGCCCTCACCGGACCAGGCGGGGAAAAATGGGATCTGATGACCCAAATCCGGGAGGAGGTCTATTTCACCAAGGGGCGCGTCATGGTTCGGGGCAAAGCGGTGAAACGCGGTGAGGCCAAGAAGGCCGACTACATTCTCTCCTACAAACGGAACCTCCCCATCGCCGTCATCGAGGCCAAGGACAACCACGAGGCGGTGGGCGCCGGCATGCAACAGGCCCTCGAATATGCCGAGATTCTCGACCTTCCATTCGCCTACAGTTCCAATGGTGACGCTTTCCTGGAGCACGATCGCACGGCCACCACCGGGACGGTTACCCGGGAAATCCCGCTGGACCAGTTCCCCACTCCCGAGGAACTCTGGACTCGCTACTGTGCCGCCAAAGGCATCAACGCCGGACAACAGGAAATCGCGACCCAGGACTACCACGACGACGGCTCCGGCAAGGCTCCCCGCTACTACCAGCTCATCGCCGTCAACCGCACCGTTGAGGCCATCGCCCGGGGAAGGGACCGCCTGCTCCTGGTCATGGCCACAGGCACCGGCAAAACTTACACCGCCTTCCAGATCATCTGGCGCTTGTGGAAATCCGGAGCCAGGAAACGCATCTTCTTCCTGGTGGATCGGAACATCCTCGCCGACCAGACCAAGACGAACGACTTCAAGCCCTTCGGTACGGCGATGACCAAGATCACCAACCGCACCATCGACAAGAGCTTCGAGATTTACCTTGCCCTGTATCAGGCCGTCACCGGCACCGAGGAGTAGCGAAACATATACCGGGAATTTTCCCCGGATTTTTTCGATCTGATCATCGTGGACGAGTGCCACCGGGGCAGCGCCGATGCCGATGCCGCCTGGCATGAGGTCCTGACCTATTTCAAATCGGCCACCCAGATCGGCCTCACCGCCACGCCCAAGGAAACCCATGAAATCTCCAATATCGACTACTTCGGCGAGCCGGTGTACACCTACTCGCTGAAGCAGGGCATTTCCGACGGATTCCTCGCCCCCTACAAAGTGATCCGCATCGGGCTGGACAAGGATCTCGATGGCTGGCGGCCCGAGGAAGGGACACGCGACAAATACGGCTCCATTGTCGAGGACCGGGAATACAACCTCAGTGATTTCGACCGGAATCTCATCCTCGAGAAACGCACCATGGCGGTTGCCGCCAGGATCACCGCCTTTCTCAACGCCACCGATCGTTTCTCCAAAACCATCGTCTTCTGCGAAAACATCGACCACGCCGAGCGCATGCGCCAGGCCCTCGTCAACGCCAACCCAGACCTCGCCGCCGCGAACAGCAAATACGTGATGCGGATCACCGGGGACAATGACGAGGGCAAGGCCCAGTTGGACAATTTCATCGACCCCGAGTCCACCTACCCCGTCATCGCCACGACCTCGCAACTGATGAGCACCGGCGTCGACGCGCAGACCTGCAAGCTGATTGTCCTCGACAAGCGCATCCAGTCGATGACCGAGTTCAAGCAAATCATCGGCCGCGGCACCCGGATCAACGAGGACTATGGGAAGCTCTACTTCACCATCATGGACTTCCGGAAGGCCACCTCCCTGTTTGCCGATCCCGATTTCGACGGTCCCCCGGAACAGATCTACGAGCCCGGCCCGACGGACCCGCCCCTGCCTCCCGAGGAGGATTCGAACGTCAACGACGGAGGGGAGGGCCAGGACGGCGCGGGCAGCGAAGGCGGAGAGGAAGGCGACCCCGGGGGCATCCTTGGTGGTCCATCACCGGGTGGCGCCACCCGGTATTACGTGGATGAGGTCGCAGTCACCGTTGTGACCGAGCGGGTCCAGTATCTCGATGCCGACGGCAAGCTCATTACCGAGTCGCTCAAAGATTACACCCGCAAGACCGTCCAGAAAGCCTACACGTCCCTCGACGCCTTCCTCAATGCCTGGCAGGATGCCGATCGGAAGCAGGCCATCATTGAGGAACTGGCAGAAAAGGGCGTCTTCTTCGATGAACTCGCCGAGCAGATCGGCACCGACTTCGATCCTTTCGACCTCATCTGCCACGTCGCGTTCGACGCACCGCCCCTGACCCGAAAGGAGCGGGCCGACAAGGTCCGCAAGCGTCACCTCTTTGCCCAGTATGGGGAACAGACCCGCGCCGTGCTCGATGCCTTGCTGGACAAATTCGCCGACGGCGGGATCCGCAGTGTCGAATCCATGGAGATCCTGAAGGTCGATCCGCTGACCGCGTTTGGCACGCCCTTGGAGATCGTGAAGTTGTTTGGCGACAAATCCGCCTACCTCGCCGCCATTAAGGAACTCGAAGCCGCTCTTTACCAGAAAGCCGCCTGAACCATGTCCAACGTCTCCAACCTCGTCAAAACCATCCAGGACATCATGCGCAAGGACGCCGGAACCTACGGCGACGCCCAGCGCATCGAGCAGATGGCCTGGCTGTTCTTTTTGAAAATTTTCGACGACCGGGAAACCGAACTCGAACTGATGCGCGACCGCTACCTGTCGCCCATCCCCGAACCCCTCCGCTGGCGGAACTGGGCCGCCGACGAGGAAGGCATCACCGGCGACGCCCTGCTCGACTTCGTCAACAACACCCTGCTGCCAAAACTGAAGGCCCTCGGCACCGTCGACCGGATGCACAACCTCATCCGGATGACCTTCGAGGATGCCAACAACTACATGAAGAACGGCACCTTGATGCGCCAGGTCATCAACAAGGTCAACGGGATCGACTTCAACACCTCGACCGACCGCCACCTCTTCGGCGACATCTACGAAAAGATCCTCAAAGACCTCCAAAGTGCCGGGAATGCCGGCGAGTTCTACACGCCCCGGGCTGTCACCCAGTTCATCGTCGAGCAGGTCAATCCCCGCCTCGGCGAGACGGTGCTCGATCCCGCCTGCGGCACCGGCGGCTTCCTCACCTGCGCGATCGAGCACCTCCGCAAGCAGGCCAGGACCGAGGCCGACGAAGCCGCCATCCAGGACTGCTTCTCCGGCATCGAGAAGAAAGCCCTTCCGCACGTCCTCTGCATGACCAATCTCCTCCTGCACGGCATCGACGTCCCCTCCAACGTCCGCCATGACAACACCCTCTCCCGCCCGTTGCGCGACTGGGGTCCGAAGGAACGCGTGGACGTCATCGTCACCAATCCGCCCTTCGGCGGCATGGAGGAGGACGGCATCGAGGCCAACTACCCCGCCGAGTTCCGCACCCGCGAGACCGCCGACCTCTTCCTCGTGCTCCTCATGAAGATCCTCAAGCCCGGCGGCCGCGCCGGACTCGTGCTGCCGGATGGCACCCTCTTCGGCGAGGGCGTCAAGACCCGCATCAAAGAAGCCCTCCTCACCGAGTGCAACCTCCACACCATCGTCCGCCTGCCCAACGGCGTCTTCAATCCCTACACCGGCATCCGCACCAACCTCCTCTTCTTCACCAAGGGCGCGCCCACCACCCACGTCTGGTATTACGAGCACCCCTATCCGCCCGGCGCCAAGAGCTACAACAAAGGCAAACCCATCCGCATCGAGGAGTTCGAGGGCGAGCGCCTTTGGTGGGGCGAGGAAAAAGACGGCTTCAAATCCCGCGTGGAAAACGAGCAGGCCTGGCGCGTCTCCATCGACACCATCAAGGCCGGCAATTTTAATCTGGACCTTAAGAACCCGCACAACCCCGACACCGGCCCCGGCGACGTGGACCACCTCCTGCCCGAATACGAAAAGCTCCTCGCCCAGATTGCCGACACCCGCGCCGCGCTGAAACAGGAACTCCAAGCCGCTCTAACCTCGACCCGCGCCTGAACTTTATGTATTTCATGCTTGCTAGCTCGCACATTGTGCGAAATGATAGCTCCAACAACACCTCCCACGCCTCTCAACGATGCGCACCAAGGGGGGTTCCTTTTTTTCCGGGCATGGCTTTTGAAACGAGCGGCGCATGAGCAGGCCAAAAGTCGCCAGGACCTACCAGGAGCAGCTTGATCTGCTCAAAGCACGCGGCCTTGTTGTGTCCGATGAGCCTACTGCCCTCCACTGTCTGGAGCATCACAATTACTACCGGCTGTCCCCCTATCGTTTCCCCTTCACCCAGCCGGGAAATCGGGATGCGTTTCAGCCCGGCACCACCTTTGAGCAGATTTGGGCGCTCTACACCTTTG
>JADZAX010000282.1 GCA_020852405.1 Verrucomicrobiales bacterium | reverse complement strand
TTTCCATCCGGCCGCCTGAGACTGCGCATCGTCCTGCGCAGGAGGAGGTCGCAGCGGGAGGCAGGGATGAAAGAGTTATCTGGTCGCTTCGAACATCGGGTGGTTTGTGATGCCAGAGGCCATTGCCTGGCGCGGGTTTTTGACGTTACCGCGCAGCGATCCAGGCGGCTTCTCGGTGACGGTCGGCCAGTTTCGCGAGGGTCAGGTCATCGGGCCGTTCGAGAAGGTCGTCCGTGGCGTCCCAGGCGTGGCGCAAGGCCGCGCTGAGGGCTGTGCGGTCTGCCGGCAGATTGGTGATGAATTCCCCATGGGAGCGGCCTTCCCGCCAGTCCGGTTCCACCTTGGGATGACGCAGGGCCGCCGCCATCAAGGCGAGATCGGCCGCGTGGAGCAGGGTGCCGTGAAAAAGGAGGGCGCTGCGCCCCCGTTTCTGGGCATTTCCGGAAAATTTCCGTCCTGCCAGAGCCAGGTCGCTGTGACCTTTCACCTCGACCGGTTGCCCGATCAGCGATGAAATCGCGTTTTGGTGGCGTTCCATGATCCAACGGTTGGTCCCGGTGATGCTGGCCAGCGGACCGGCCGGCGGAATGGCGAGAGTCACCGCATAGCTGAGGCAGCCGGGGCCCTGGACCACCGTGCCACCGCCGCTGACCCGGCGGAGAATGGGGATGTTGCGCTGCCGACAGGCTTCGGTGTCGACCTCTCCGGCGAGACTGTTGGAGCGACCGAGGACCACAAAAGGGCGTGAGCTTTCCCAGAGCCGCAGCGTTTCCACTCCGGAATCCTCGGTTTGCTGGAGGAGCCATTCATCCAGGGCGAGGTTTTCCTCGGGCGCGGGAAGGGACAACTCCAGGTATTTCATTGCCGGATCGTGAGCGGGGAGTATGTTGCGCCTTCACAGGGGCCGGGGACAAGAATCCGGACAGCCTCACTGAAAGGATTTGTGCTCCTTATCGTCTGCGCCGGAGCACGACAACATTTTTGTTCGTTGTCGGCTTGGGTGGCGCGGTATGTGCTGCCCAGTACGTTGTATTTTATCACTATGGAATTCGGTATCAGGGAGCGTCTCGCCCGATTGGAAGGGCATCTGCCAACCGGGGTGAGCCGGGAGGGAGACACCCGCCGTTGGCTCGCCGCCGCGGAACAGGTGGTGGAGGCCGCTCTGAAAGACCAAAGCCGCGCCAAGGCCGCCCTCTTCCTCGACGAGTTGATCGAACGGCTCATGGAAGCGGGCATTGATGCTCCCCGCACGGTCCGCACGCCTGACCTGAACACCATTCTGCCGGCCGACGAGCCCGTTTATCCCGGAGATTGGCAGACCGAGGTGCGGATCAAGAGTTTCATCCGCTGGAATGCCATGGCCATGGTGGTCAATGCCAACCGTGCCAATTCCACCCTTGGGGGACACATTTCAACGTTCGCTTCCAGCGCCACGCTCTATGAAGTGGCCTTCAATCATTTCTTCCGCGGACGGAGCGGTGATTTCGGTGGCGACATCGTCTATTTCCAGGGCCATGCCTCGCCGGGAATTTACGCGCGGGCCTTCTTGGAGGGACGCCTTGAGGAGTCGCACCTCTATCATTTCCGCCAGGAATTGGCCGAGGGTGGCGGCTTGTCCTCCTACCCGCATCCCTACTTGATGCCCCACTTCTGGCAGTTTCCCACGGTTTCGATGGGGCTCGGGCCGATTCTTTCCATTTATCAGGCCCGGTTCAACCGCTATCTCTGGGCCCGCGGGCTCAAGACCGGCACCGAACCCAAGGTGTGGTGTTTTGTCGGGGACGGCGAATCGGACGAACCGGAATCGCTCGGAGCGCTCACCCTGGCGTCGCGCGAGAAGCTCGACAATCTGGTCTGGGTGGTGAATTGCAATCTGCAACGGCTGGACGGTCCGGTTCGGGGCAATGGCAAAATCATCCAGGAACTGGAGGCTGCCTTCCGTGGGGCCGGGTGGAATGTCATCAAGGTCATCTGGGGCTCGGACTGGGACGAACTGTTCGCCAAGGACCAGACGGGCCTCCTTCTCAAGCGGGTCGAGGAATGTTGCGACGGGGAATTCCAGAAATACTCGGTCGAGCCCGGAAGTTACATCCGGAAAAATTTCTTCGGCAAATACCCGGAGCTGCTTCCGCTCGTCAACCACCTCACCGATGACCAGCTCCACAAGCTGCTCCGCGGCGGCCATGACCAACGGAAAATGTATGCCGCCTATCAGGCCGCGATGGACCATCTGGGTCAACCAACCGTTATTCTGGCCAAAACCATCAAGGGCTACGGTCTCGGTGAAGTCGGGGAGGGCAGGAATGTCACGCACCAGCAGAAAAAGCTCAACGAGAAGGAACTGAGGGAGTTTCGGGCCCGTTTTAACATTCCGATCAGCGACGAGGTCATCGCGGAAACCCCCTTTTACCGACCCTCGCCTGACAGCAAGGAAACCCAGTATCTGCTCGAACGGCGGCGCCAGTTGGGAGGCTTTCTCCCGGATCGCCATGTCGGGACCGCGTCGCTCGACGTGCCCTCTCTGGAAAGTTTCAAGGCGCTCCTCGGTGGATCCGGTGAGGCGCTGGTCTCCACCACGATGGCTTTCGTTCGCCTGCTCAGCCAGCTGTTGCGGAACCCAGCCATCGGTCGCAACATCGTCCCCATCATTCCCGATGAGGCGCGGACCTTCGGCATGGACGCCCTCTTCCGTGAAATCGGTATCTACGCTTTTGAAGGGCAAAAGTATGAGCCGGTCGACAAGAATTCCCTGCTCTACTACCACGAGGCCAAAGACGGGCAGATCCTGGAAGAGGGAATCACCGAGGCCGGAGCCATGTCCTCGTTCATTGCCGCCGGCACCGCCTACGCGACGCATGGCGTGCCCATGATTCCTTTTTACACCTACTATTCCATGTTCGGCCCGCAGCGGGTGGGCGACCAGATCTGGTTGGCCGGGGACATCAAGGCGCGGGGGTTTCTCATGGCGGCCACGGCCGGGCGCACCACCCTCAACGGAGAGGGCCTGCAGCATCAAGACGGGCACAGCCTGCTCCTGACGAGCAGTGTGCCCACGCTGATGACCTACGATGTGGCCTTCGCCTACGAACTGGCCGTCATCGTGCAGGATGGAATGCGTCGCATGTTCCAGGAAGGAGAGGATCTCTTTTACTATCTCACGCTCTACAACGAGAACTATCTCATGCCGGCCATGCCGGAGGGTGCGGAAGAGGGCATTCTGCGGGGACTTTACAAATTCAAAACCGGTCCGGAAGGGCTCCCTCTCAAAGCCCAGATTTTCGGCAGCGGCCCCATCATCCGCAGCGCCCTCGGGGCTCAAGCCATTCTTGCGGAACGCTACGGGGTCTCGGTCGATGTGTGGAGCGCCACCAACTACAAGCGGCTCCGCAACGAAGCGATCCAATGCGAACGCTGGAACATGCTCCACCCAACCGAGCCGGCCAAAGCCCCCCATGTCGTGGAGTTGCTGCGGAACGAGGAGGGACCGTTCGTTGCCGTTTCCGACAACCTGCGCATGGTCCCCGGCCAGATCGCGGAATGGGTGCCCGGCGGCATGACCATTCTCGGCACCGACGGATTTGGCCGCAGCGACACGCGGGAGAGACTTCGGCGGTTCTTCGAAATCGATGCGGAATGCACCGTTGTGGCAACCCTCTGGGCGCTGTCCAAGCAGGGCAAGGTGGAGCGTTCCCTCGTGGCGCAGGCCATCACCGACCTCGGGATCGATCCTGAAAAAATCCATCCCGAACTGGTGTGAGGTCGAGCCTCCCACGCACTGCCCGGGCAGACGCGAGTGACCCGGCGGATTGAATCAACCCAAGCCCAAGACACATTTTCAAACACATGGACATCAGATTGCCAAAACTGGGGGAAGGCTCCGACACCGGCACGGTCGTGACCGTGATGGTGAAGGAAGGCGACCCCGTCAGGAAAGACCAACCGCTCATTGAAATCGAGTCGGAGAAAGCGGTGGCGACGATTCCCTCACCGGAGGCGGGCACGGTTCAGAAACTTCATGTGCAGCCGGGGCAAACCATCACCGTCGGCCAACTCATTCTGAGCCTGTCCGGTGGAGCGTCCGCCGAGGCGAGAACGTCCGCTCCGACAGTGGAGGCGCCTGCGGTCACCGCAGCCCCTGCGGCAACCGTCCCGGCTCCGACGGCCCGGCCGGTGGTGGACGTGTCCGGTGTGTCCTTGGAGGCGATTCCAGACAGTGTTGCGATGCCGGCCGCTCCGCCCTCGGTTCGTTTCATGGCGGCCCAGTTGGGGTTGGATCTGCGGCGCATCTCTTCGCTGACCGGCCGCCAGCGGGTTGGAGTGGATGATCTCCGCCATTACGTCGAAACCCTGCAGAAGCTCGCCGCCAAAGCCGACCAGCCGTCCGTCCCGCCCGCGGATACCAAACCGGTGGCCGAGTCCATCGACTTTTCCCAGTGGGGTCCGGTGCTCAAAAAGCCGCTGACCCAGTTGCGGAAGGTCATCGGGCGGCGCATGACCGAGAACTGGCAGGCGATCCCGCACGTCACCCAGTTTGACGAGGTCGACATGACCACGATCCTCCATCTGCGGAAAAAACACCTCGCGGCCTACGAGAAGAAGGGGGTCAAGCTGACGGTGACGCCGTTCATTATCAAGGCCGTTGTCAGCACGCTGCAGCGCCATCTCCTCTTCAATTCCAGCCTCGATGAGGCGGCGGGCGAAATCATCCTGAAGGAATACTTTCACCTCGGGCTGGCGGTGGACACCGAGGCCGGTCTTTACGTGCCGGTGCTGCGCGATGCCGATCGGAAGGACATGCTTACCCTCTCGGAAGAGGTGGCGACACTCGCCGCCAAGGCGCGCGACCGCAAGCTCGGTGCCGAGGATATGAAAGGCGGCACCTTTTCCATCAGCAATCAGGGCGCTTTCGGAGGGGCCCATTTCACCCCGATCGTCAACCGGCCGGAAGTGGCCATCCTCGGACTAGGGCGCAGTGCCGACCGTGCCGCGGTGCGCGATGGCAAGGTGGTGGTCCGTCCGCTCATGCCGATCGCCCTGAGCTACGACCACCGGGTCATCGACGGTGGCGCGGCCGCTCGCTTCACGGTGGATCTGGTCCAGGCTTTCGAGCAGTTCGATGAGTCGCTGGTCAAACTCTGATCCCCTTTTCAAGACATGGAATCCATCAAATCTGATATCGTTATTGTCGGCGGAGGCCCCGGAGGCTACGCGGCGGCCTTTTATGCGGCTGATCTGGGTCGTCAGGTCACGCTGATCGAGCGTGATGACCGGCTCGGCGGCGTCTGCATGAACCGCGGCTGCATTCCCTCCAAGGCGCTGCTGAATGCCTCCCACACCATTGTCGCGGCGCGCGAGTCCGCGAAACGCGGCATCAGTTTCGGCGAGCCGGAGATCAATCTCGACAAGCTCCGGGAGTGGAAAAGCGGCATTCTCACCAAACTCGCCGGAGGGCTGAAAATGCTCGCGGAGAAGCGCGGCGTGACCGTCATCCACGGCCGCGGCTACTTCGAGGATTCCTCCACGCTGCGCGTCGAAACGGAGAGCGGGCAACAGTTTCTGAGCTTCTCCAAGGCGATCGTCGCCGTGGGCTCGCGTCCGGCGTTGCCCAAGGTGTTTGACCTGGGAAATCCCCGTGTCATGACTTCCACCGAAGCCCTCGAAATCGAGGAGATTCCGGAGAAACTGCTCGTCATCGGGGGTGGCTACATCGGCATGGAACTCGGCACCGTCTACGCCACTTTGGGGAGCCGGGTCACCGTGGTGGAGGCGCTGGACTCCATCCTGCTCGGAGCCGACCCCGATCTCGCCCGGCCGGTCCTGCTCTATGCGAAAAAGGCATTCCAGGAATTGCGCTTCAAGGCCAAAGTCACGAAGATGTCCACGGTCGGCAAGCAGATCAAAGTGATCACCGAGCACGAAGGCAACCAGCTGGAAGAACTCTATGACCGGGTGCTCGTCTCGGTGGGACGCTCGCCCAACAGCCAGGATCTCGGATTGGAGAACACCGGGGCCGTGCTCGACGACAAAGGATTCATCGTGGTCAATGAACGGCAGCAGTCTGCCGATCCCAACATTTTCGCCATCGGTGACATCGCGGGCGGTGTCATGCTGGCCCACAAGGCCTCCAAAGAAGCCCGCATCGCCGTGGAGGAAATCACCGGGGACAACCAGGGGGCTTCCCAGGCGGTCATTCCCGCAGTGGTCTTCACCGATCCGGAAGTTGCCTGGTGCGGTCTGACCGAGTCTGAAGCCAAGGCCAAAGGCATCGACGTCCGGGTGGCGAAATTCCCCTGGGGCGCCAGTGGCCGGGCGATGACGCTGGATCGCGTCGATGGCCTGACCAAGTTGATCATCGAACCCGGCACCGACCGCATTCTTGGCGTTGGCATTGTCGGCCAGGGAGCCGGCGAATTGATCGGAGAAGGCATCGTGGCGGTCGAGATGGGGGCCACCGCGAAAGACCTTGCGCTGATCGTGCATCCCCATCCGACGCTATCGGAGACCCTGATGGAGGCTGCCGAGGTCTACTATGGGCACGCCACGCACACGTTGGCAGCGAAGCCCAAGTAACCCTGTTTGTCGGTGACGGACCTCCGCACCGGCGGTGGAACGCAAAGATTCTGCCGGGCAGCACCTGCCGGGCATGGCCTCTTGGGCGGCAATCCTGCCCTTGCGCGGCTTTGGAGTTCCGGCGTATCTTGCACTCCCATGCCCATCATCACTTCCAGCAAGACCCAACCGGAGTACGACGTCGCCATTGTGGGATCCGGAGCCGGCGGGGGACAAATGGCCTTCACCCTGACGCTGGGGGGATTGAAATGCGTCATGCTGGAAGCGGGGAGGAATTACGATCCGGTCACGGAAACTCCGATGTTCCAGACCAAGGCCCAAGGGCCTCTCCAGGCGTCCCGCACGGAGGACAAGCCCTTCGGTTTTTATGATGCCACCGTGGATGGAGGCTGGCAGGTGCCGAACGAACCCTACACCCAGGCCAGTGACAAGCCTGAGGAACAGTTTGGCTGGTGGCGGGCCCGCATGCTCGGGGGACGCACCAACCACTGGGGGCGCATCTCGCTGCGCAACGGGCCCTACGATTTCAAGCCGAAAAGCCGCGATGGCCTCGGCTTCGACTGGCCGATTTCCTATGAGGACGTGGCCGACTACTACACCAAGGTCGAAATGCTGATCGGCGTCTACGGCACCAACACCGGGCGGGAGAACACGCCCAGCTCACCCGATGGCGTGCTCTTGCCCCCGCCCAAGGGCCGGGCCTCGGAGTTGGTGACCCAAAAATACGCCAAGAAAGTCGGTGTGCCGGTGGTGCCGATCCACCGCGCAGTCCTGACCAAACCGCTCGACTGTCAAAACATTCCGGCCAAGCTCCACCCCGGCAATGCGTGGGCGCAGAAAATTGTCGGCGACTCCATGCTGCAGCGGGCCGCGTGTTTCTGGGCGACGGAATGCGGACGCGGATGCAGTATCCGGGCGAATTACCAGAGCACCACGGTGCACCTGCCCCCGGCCTTGGCCACGGGAAATCTGGACATCGTTCCCAATGCCCACGTCCGGGAGATCACGCTGGGTCCCGATGGCAAAGCCAACGGAGTCCTCTACATTGACAAGACCACCGGTCAGGAAGCCCGGATCAAGGCCAAAGCCGTCGTCCTCGCGGCCAGTTCGGGCGAGACCGTCCGCATCCTGCTCAACTCGAAAAGCAACGCCTTCCCGGACGGGCTCGCCAACCGGTCGGGTCTGGTCGGGAAATACCTCATGGACACCATCGGCACCGGGGTTTCCGGCCAGGTTCCCTTGTTGGAGAATGTGCCTCCCCACAACGAAGACGGGGCTGGAGGCTCGCATTTCTATGCCCCCTGGTGGCTCTATGGGGAGCAAAAGGCCGGGCGCATGGATTTTCCCCGTGGCTACCACATTGAGATGGGCGGATCCCGCGGCATGCCGGGCGGATCCAATCCTTTGCCCGATGATCTGGGGCGGGGGGCCTACGGGCGCAAATTCAAGGAGGAGGCGCGTCGTTATTACGGATCTTTCGTCGGCTATTCCTGCCGTGGAGAGATGATTCCGAATGAGGACTGCTTCTGTGATCTGGATCCCACCGTGAAGGATAAATGGGGCATTCCGGTGCTGCGTTTCCACTGGAAGTGGGCCGATCATGAGCTGAAGCAGGTGCAACATGCCCAGCGCACCTTCGTCTCCATGATTGAGGCCATGGGCGGCACGGTCCGTTCCAGGCTCGAGTCCGATCCGCTGAAATACATCGAGAACGGCGGGAAGATCATCCACGAAGTGGGCGGTGCTCTGATGGGGGAAACGGCCGAGAAATCGGTCTGCAACCAGTGGAACCAGACCTGGGATGTGAAAAATCTCTTCCTCTGCGATGGCACCCCGTTCCCGTCCAACGCCGACAAAAACCCGACCCTGACCATCATGGCACTCGCCTGGCGGGCCGGTGATCACATTCTGGAACAGGCTCGCCAAGGCAACCTCTGACCCATCCACCGCCGTCATGTCACCCGATTTTCCTCCACCACTTCGTCACCGCCTTCCCCGGCGCGACGCCATCCGCTGGATGATGACGACCGCCGCGGCCCTCTCCGCCGGAGCGGCCGTCGATCTGCCGTCAGTCTCCTACGGACAGGTCAAGGCAGGCGCCGCCAAGCCTTACGGCACCGATCCTGACCTCCAGAAGGTTTACCGCCCGGGTGACCTCTGGTCGCTGACTTTTGATGCCCGGCAGATCAAGACCGCCGGGGCTCTCGCCGATGTCATCCTTCCCGCGGACGATCTCGGTCCCGCCGCCTCGACTCTGGGTGTCGTCGACATGCTCGATGAGTGGGTTTCCGCTCCCTACGACACCCAGCAGAAAGACCGACCGGTCATCCTTGATGGTCTTGTCTGGATCGATGCCGAATCCCGGAAACGATTCCAGAAGGACTTTGCCGATCTTCCGGAGAGCGGGAAAACCGCCATCTGCGACGCCATCTGTGACCCGGCGAAGGCGGTCAAGGAGTTTCGCACGGCGGCCCGCTTTTTCAGCAAGTTCCGCGCGCTCTGTGCGGGCGCTTACTATGCCACTCCCGATGGCTGGAAGGCCCTTGGTTATGTGGGCAATGTCGCCCTGGCGAGCTTCGACGGGCCACCGCCGGAAGTGCTCGCGCAACTCGGAGTCGAGCAGACCGTGGTCTGATGGGGTGAAGTGAAGAATCCTTTGAGCCTGGTCGGGGGGCGTGATAGGGATGAGGGATGATGCCAGCGCTCCCTCTCCGCAGTTTCTTATACCTGGCCCTCTCCTCCGGGACCTTCCTCTTGCAGGCCGAGAACGATGTCAGTGTTCTGGAAGCCGGAGCCCGGCCGGTCCTGCTCCAAGAAACCGGTGCCGGAGAAGGTCCGGTCTGGGATGGCACACGCGGGCTTTTCACGAGTGGGGATGGTGACATCCATCGTCGCGACCTTTCCGGGACCGGATCCGTCTATCGTCGCGGGGCCGGGACCAACGGTCTGCTCCTGGACCGGGAGGGCCGCCTCGTCATGTGCCAGAATGTGTCCCGTCGGGTCGTTCGTGAAGAGAAGGACGGCACCTTGGCGGTTCTCGCTGACTCTTATGATGGGAAACATTTCAACCAGCCCAATGACCTCATCATGGATGCCCGGGGACGGATTTATTTCACCGATCCCTGCTATGGTCCGCGGGACCGGATCGAGATGCGGGACGCCGACGGGCGTGAGGTGGAGGGGCTTTACCGGATCGATCCCGACGGCACGGTGACCCGCCTCATTACCCACGAGGTGGACCGGCCCAATGGCCTGGCCCTTTCGCCGGATGGGCGCTTTCTTTTTGTTGCGGACAACAACAACAACACTGTGGGAGGAGCTCGCAAACTCTGGCGTTTCGCGGTTTTGGAGGATGGCTCGCTGGATCTGGCCAGCCGGACCCTGCTTCACGATTGGGGAGCCACCCGGGGGCCTGACGGTATGAAGCTCGATGTATTGGGGCGTCTCTATGTCGCCGCCGGAGTGAACCAGTCCAAGCCTCCCTACGAGATGGCGGACGAGCCCACCGCCGGCATCTACGTCTTCACCCCGGAAGGGCGGCTCCTGGAAATCATCCCGATCCCGCGTGATGAAACGACCAATTGCGCCTTCGGCGGATCTGATTTCAAGACCCTCTTTGTCACCGCGGGCGGCTCTCTCTGGAGCCTGCGAGTTCACGTGCCAGGGCTCGTCTCACAGCAGCGGTGAGGACTTCCCATGTCTGGAAAGTCGCAGCAGCCAACCTTCCGGGGGGATGACGGCTCCCTCTTTGCCCAGGCACCGGTTGCGGCCGCCCGGGCCCTGATCGGTTGCCTCTTCGAATGGGATGGCTGTTCGGGTTGGATTGTCGAGGCCGAAGCCTACTCGGAATGGAACGATGAAGCCTGCCATACCCATGTCCGTCCCAGCGCCCGCCGCTTCGTCGATGAGCATCCTCCGGGCACGGCCTATGTCTATTTCAACTACGGGGTGCATTGGATGACCAATGTGGTGGTCGGTGATCCTGTCACCGGCGAGCGGGGTTTCGTTCTGCTGCGGGCCCTGCAACCCGAAAGCGGCCTTGCTGCCATGCGGGAACGACGAGGACGGCAACCGGCCACCGATCTCTGCTCCGGCCCGGGGAAGCTCAGCCAAGCCCTGGGAATCCATGGCGGAGTCCATGGCACCGTCTTCTCCGGAACGGGGTGCCGCGGATTTCTTCAGGTCCGACCCAGCAATCCGGCCGTGGCGGGGTTGCTGGTGGCAGGTCCCCGTATCGGCATTTCCAAGGCCGTGGATCTGCCGTGGCGTTTTTATCTGAAAGGAAATGCCCATGTCTCCGGTCCCCGGAAGGGAAGGTGATTACCGGGCCCATCTGATTTTGGGATTTTCGAATCCTGCAATTTCCCCTACAGTTCCGTCCATGTGTTTGCGCGGCTCCCTGTTTTCCCTCTTTCTCGCAGCTTCTTCCCTGGCTTCTGCCCAGCAGACTCTTTCCTGGGATCTCGACGCCTTGAAGGAGGTTCCCCGGTTCCGTTGGAAATCGGAGGAAGGTCCGGTGCATTCCCTGTACTACTCCGGAGAACCCTATCAGAATCATCCGACCGAGGTTTTTGCCTTTTATGCCTCACCGGCCACACTGGGGGAAGCCAAGCCCGGAGCCAAGTTTCCCGGTGTCGTGCTGATTCATGGCGGAGGCGGCACGGCCTTCGCGGAGTGGGCCTGGCTCTGGGCGAAACTGGGGTACGCGGCCATTGCCATGGATCTCGGTGGTTCCGAGCCCAGCGCCCCGCTCTACGATCCCAAAACCGGTGAGCCGGTCGCCAATCAGGCCAACCGACCGGAGAGCCGAACCCGGCTTGCCAATGGTGGCCCGGCCCAGGGACATCCGGAGAAATTCGACACCATCGGTGGCGGGAAAGACGATGATTGGCCCTACCATGCCGCTGCCAGTGTGATCCGGGCGCATTCCCTTCTGCGGAGCTTTTCCGGCGTCGACGCGGAACATACCGCCGTCACCGGCATTAGTTGGGGCGGCTACACGACCTGCCTCGTTGCTTCTTTGGACGACCGCTTCCAGGCGGCGGTGCCGGTCTATGGCTGCGGATTTCTCCACGAGGGCGAGTCGGTGCAGAAGCCATCCATCGACAAACTGGGTGACCGTCGCCAGCTCTGGATCGACACTTACGATCCTTCCAGCCTGCTGGCCAGGTGTCGGGTTCCCATCTTTTTCGTCAATGGCACGAACGATGTCCATTACCCGCTGGACAGTTACCAAAAGACCTATGACCGCGCCGCCGGCACGAAGCAGATGCGGATCCAGGTGAAAATGCCGCACAGTCATCCCGCGGGTTGGGCGCCCCGGGAGATTGGTCTGTTCATTGACTCCTACTGCAGCGGAGGCAAGCCACTTCCTGTGCCGGGTCGGCCGGTCTCCGCGGAAGGACGGATCCGGGTGCCATATACCAGTGCGGTTCCCCTGAAAGAAGCGGTCCTGCATTTCACGACCGATGCCGGAGTGCGTTCCCAAAGGAACTGGCAGTCCCTGCCGGCGGAGGTCACCAAGGAGGCGGTTCTGGCCCCCGCGCTTCCGGAAGAGGCGAACACCTGGTTTGTGTCCCTGACCGATGAACGCGGCGCCATGGTCACCACAACGGTCCAGTTCCGGTGAGGATCTCCCCGTTCATCAGGATTCCAGTGCTGCGGAGATGAAACCGGTGTCTTTTTTTGGGCAACAGGGCAATCGGGTAGACTTCTCCCGTTTGTCCGATTGGAGCCGGGACAATGCCTTCCTGAAATGGCGGCCCGGCCGTCCGGACGGATCCCACAGCGCCAAGGACATCATCGAGCGCTGGCAATTGACCTGCTTTCTCCGGTGGGCGGTGATGCTGGACGAGCCACCCTACCGGATCCCGTTTTCGATCCAGCGGGCCGGGGGAGAAAATGAGC
>JADZAX010000281.1 GCA_020852405.1 Verrucomicrobiales bacterium | reverse complement strand
GGTTTTTGAGTTGGGGTCCTTCTTGTCCAGATCCTTGCGGAGCTGGGCACCCGCTTCATTGATGGTGACCCTCCAGAGGTGTCCTTTGGAATGATTGAAACTGAGGGAGAATCCTTTGGCTCCTTGCAGCACGAAATCGAACTGCAGCACCAGATTGTGGTTCGGTTTTTGGAGGTTCAACACCCCGGCATGGTGGTCCGCCTCCAATTCGGCCCCGACGATGGCGCCGGACTTGACCTCCCACCGGCCTTTCACTCCAGTCCATTCCTTGCCAAGGGTGTCTCCGGAAAAGTCATCAGAAAAAATGGGAGTGCCCAGTTTGGCGATCGTCAGCTTGGGAGCTTCCTCTCCCAGTCCGACCAGTGTGGTGGCAATCAAAACGGAAAGAATCGCAGGAAAGGGTTTCATTCCCCGAGAGTGCCCCAAGTGGAGGCTTTTGACAAGATCCATCACTTGATCGGGGGAGTCAGCGGGTCACGACGGGTCACGACAGAATCGACAGATTGGAGGAGCCGTTCGATGGTCAGTGGCTTGACGAGGACCGCTTTGACACGGACATCGATGGTCAGATTGGTGACGTTGAGTCCAGCCTCCGGATCGGTGATGTAGACGACTCCGGGAGCAATACGCGAACCGGCATGGCAGTGCGGATATGCTTTGCAGATCAGATCATAGAGCAGGGGGCCGGTCAGGACGGGTTGCTTCAGGTTGAAAATAAAGAGTTGGTAACGCCGCTGCAGGGCCTGCTCATATCCGCTGACCGCATCCGGAGTGGTGTCCACCGCCGCGTTGGTGAAATGGGAGAGATTCTCCCTGATGAGCCGCAGGGTTGGGGCCGCCTCATGGACCACAAGAATGCGGGGGGTGGACGGGAGCGGCGGGGGAGTTTCGTTCATCGGGTTGGCGTTTTCGGGGAAAACGGCGACACTCTGATCGCCATTTGCCGTCATGCAGGGACAGTCCAAAATCATTATCGTCGGGGCGCGTCATCACAACCTGAAAAACATCCGGGTTGAGATTCCGCGTGATCGCCTCGTGGTGGTCACGGGTGTCTCCGGTTCGGGGAAATCCTCCCTGGCGTTCGACACCCTGTATGCGGAGGGACAGCGCCGCTACGTGGAGAGTCTCTCGGCCTATGCGCGGCAGTTCCTCGACCGGCTCGAAAAACCGGAGGTCGACCATATTTCGGGGCTGACCCCGGCCATTGCGATCGAACAGCGGTCATCGAATCCCAATCCGCGGTCGACCATTGCCACGGTGACGGAAATCCACGATTACCTCCGAATTTTATTCGCTTCCATTGGGGTGCCTCATGATCCCTTGAGCGGAGAAGCCCTGCACCGGAGCACGCCCCAAAGCATTGTGGAGGAGTTGATCAGCCTCAAAGAAGGCACGCGGATCATCCTTTGCGCCCCGCTGGTATTGCAGGAAGGGGAGTCTCTGGCCTCTGTGGCCGCCAGGCTGCGCAAGCAGGGATTTCTCCGGCTCCGCTTGGACGGCGAGATCCGGGAACTCGATCAGACGGCAGAGGAGGATCTGCCGGAGTCAGCGGCCTGTATTGAGATTGTGATCGACCGGTTGGTGATGCGGGATGATATCCGCTCCCGGCTCGCGGACTCCGTCGAGACAACCCTGCGCTGGGGCGGGACGCGCATCTTGGCTCTGGTCCAGAGTCCTGGGGGGCAACGGTGGGAGAAACGTGAATTCACCACGGTCTACACCAGTGGTTCTTCCGATTTTTCACTTCCTGACTTGAGTCCAAAGTCATTTTCGTTCAACAGCCATCTCGGCGCCTGTGAGGAATGCCATGGACTGGGAATGCGGCTGGTGCCAGACCCGGAGCGCTTTGTCCCCGCCCCCTCGGCTTCCCTCAAGGACGGAGCGGTAAAGACCTGGTGGTCGGAGAAAAACCGCCGGGGATACCACCAGCATGGCCTCCTCGCTCTGGCGAAGCGACTGGGACAGGATCCAGCCGCTCCGGTGCGCGACCTGTCGAAGGAATTCAAGCGCGCCCTGCTGTATGGGACCGGGCCGGGGGAAGGGGTGCCGGATGGGTTTGAAGGGCTTTGCGTGCAGGCTTCCCGGCTCTGGGAGGAAAGCACCAGTGATCTCACCAAGCGCCGGGTCAGACGTTTCCTGTCCGAAAAGGTCTGCCAGGCTTGCGGCGGCAAGCGTCTCCGCCCTGAAATCCTGGCGGTGAAATTGCCGCACACCAGCCAAGACCTGTCGATCGATGGATTTTCCTCGCTGACCATCGAAGAGGCACTGGAGTGGATGGGAGGGATTTCATTGACCTCCCAACAGCAACAGTATG
This sequence comes from Verrucomicrobiales bacterium, assembly GCA_020852405.1. Classification (GTDB taxonomy): domain Bacteria; phylum Verrucomicrobiota; class Verrucomicrobiia; order Verrucomicrobiales; family DEV007; genus JACKQE01. The sequence continues at coordinate 5,788 of JADZAX010000281.1, read as the reverse complement.
CCCCGGAAATCATCGGGGAATTGCGGCAGCGTCTCGGCTTTCTCACGGAGGTCGGCCTAGGTTACCTCACGCTGTCGAGGGAAAGTGGGAGCCTGTCCGGAGGCGAGAGCCAACGGATCCGGCTCGCGACCCAACTCGGAGCGGGGCTTGCCGGGGTGCTCTATGTGCTGGATGAACCTAGCATCGGCCTGCACCCGTCGGACAATGAGAAACTCATCGCCACGCTGCGGCGTCTCAGTGACCTGGGAAACACCGTGGTGGTCGTGGAGCATGATTTGGAGACCATCCGGGCGGCGGATTATGTGCTCGATCTCGGTCCCGGGGCGGGTGAGCACGGAGGCCGGTTGCTCGCGGCCGGCACTCCGGCGGAAATCGAGTCCGACCCCGCTTCGGTGACGGGCGCGTGGCTGGCGGGACGCCGGAGCATCGAGCCTCCCCCGAGGGACCGCTTGCGTCTGCCTGAGGCTGCCTTCCTGACCGTGCGGGGAGCCCGGGAACACAATCTGCGAGGGATTGATGTCCGGTTTCCCATCGGGGCGCTGACCTGCGTCACCGGGGCCTCCGGCAGCGGCAAAAGCACCCTGGTGGATGAAATTCTGCGTCCGGTGCTCTTCCGGCATTTTCATCACAGCCGGGAGGTTCCGGGCGCGCACGATTCGGTGGAGGGAATGGAGCATTTTGAGCGGGCCATTGTGGTGGACCAATCGCCGCTGGGCAAAGGGCCGCGTTCCAATCCAGCCACTTATACCGGTGTCTTTGGGCTGATCCGTGATCTTTTCGCCCAGCTGCCGCTATCCCGGACCCGGGGCTACGGTCCGGGGCGCTTCAGCTTCAATGTCGCCGGAGGCCGCTGCGAGGTCTGCAAGGGGGATGGCAGTCTGCGGATCGACATGCATTTCCTCTCCGATGTCTACGTGACCTGCGACTCCTGCAACGGGAGGCGTTTCAATCGGGAAACCCTCGATGTGACCTACCGGGGGATGTCCATCGCCGACATTCTTGAGATGCCGGTGGAGGAAGCGGCCAAGTTTTTCCAGAATATTCCCGGCATCCATCAGCGCGTCCGCACCCTGCGCGATGTCGGGCTGGGCTACATGCGCCTCGGACAGCCGGGAAACACGCTGTCCGGGGGCGAAGCCCAACGCGTCAAGCTGGCGACGGAACTGGGGAAAACAACTGTCACGAAAGCGGTTTACCTGCTCGACGAGCCCACCACGGGGTTGCATCTGGAGGACATCGCCGTCCTCATGGGGGTGCTTGGAAAGCTGCGCGATCAGGGAGCGACGGTGATCCTCATTGAGCATCAGATTGACGTGATTCAATGTGCGGATTGGATCGTGGATCTGGGACCGGGAGGTGGGGACCACGGCGGACGGCTGGTGGTCGAGGGTGCCCCCGCGGTCGTGGGAGCCTGCCCGGCGAGTTTGACGGGGCGGTACTTGCGGAAATCCACGGCACCGGCCCGAGACCTGATCAGTCCAAGTAGTCCTTGAGCAACTCCTTGAGCTGCGTTCTGGCCCGGAAAAGAAGACTTTTCACGGCGGGGACGGAGAGGTTGAGCACCTCTCCGATCTGCTCATAGGGCATGTCCTCGTAGCGGCGCAGAATCACGGCCAGGCGCTGTTTCTCTGGCAGGGCTTGGATGGCGTTGTCGATGGCCAGCTCCATTTCCCGGTGCAAGGCTGATTCCGCGGGACTGAGATGGGCTCCTTCGTGATCCGGGGTGGAGAGCCCGGTGACTTCTTCACGCTCCTCCAGCGAGGAGGTGGGCTTGCGCTGGCGTCGCCGCATTTCGTTGAAGACCAGATTCCGGGCGATGGTGAAAAGCCAGGTGGTGAACTTGGCCTGAGCTTCATAGCGGGCGGCGCTTTTCCAGATCCGGATGAAAACCTGCTGGGCAATGTCCTCCGCATCGGTAGGATGCCCCAGCATTTTTGCGACCGTCCCCAGAACGGCCTGTTGGTGGCGCTCCACTAGCGTCTCAAAGGCCTTGAGGTCTCCGTCGCGCACCAGAAGCATCAATCGGACGTCTTCCGCGTCGTTCTCTGTGCGGGCAGGGGTGCTGTCGGGAAGGGTGGCTTGCGGGCCGGTTGACAACTTCTCTCGCGCATCCATCGTGAGCCGACTTAGTTTTCCGGTATCTTTGACCACGTGACGATGCTATCCAGACAATTCCGGCCCGACCCCGGAGTGTTCTTTCGACACTCTACTACGTTTTTGAACCCTTGTGGCGCCAAAAAGTTGCACCATTTCCCAGTCCGAACCTCCTGGTGGTTCAAAAGAGGTGCGCATGAGTGACTTTGCCTGCCTGAAAATCGGTCCCGAAGGCTATGTCTGTGGACTGGGAGATTTTGCCTCATCGGCGCAGCCCCCGCAGTCTCCGGATGATGTGGCCTTTTATATCAATGACTTCCAGTTGGGGGATCCAGCTCCCTGGAAACGGCCCCAGCGGTGGCTGCTGGCCGAGGACGCTCCCCGTGCTCTGAATGGCAGCGCGGCTTCTGTGGGAGGCTTTCCCGCCATTGAATGGAGTGGTTTGGGCGGTGCCGAATTCCGTCAGATTTATGAGGAAATCCAGCAATCGATCACCGAAGGCCGTCTCGAAAAGAGTGTCCCGGTCTTGGCGGAGCGGGGGAGGGTAACCGCCGGGGATCCTGCCGCGATGGTTCATGCTCTCGGCGGTCTTCCGGAAGCCACTTGGGGGTATGGTTGGCAGTTGGGGCAGTGTGGCATCGTGGGGGCGACACCGGAACGTCTGTTTTCCCTCGATGGACCGTTGCTGGCGACCATGGCATTGGCGGGAACCTCGCCCCGGCACGAAACAGAGGCTTTCCTGACCGACCCGAAAGAAATCCGGGAGCACGAATACGTGGTCGATTACCTGCTGGGCAAGCTCTCGGCATTGGGCACGGTGGAACGTTCGCCCCGTTTTGTGATGGATCTGGGATCGATCGTGCATTTTGCCTCCCGCATCCAAGTGGAACTGCGCCTCCCCGCACCCGGCATTGATGATTTGATGCGTCTGCTGCATCCAACGCCGGCGCTGGGTGCCTACCCCCGGGGGGATGGAGCCTTGCGGCAACTTCTCGATTACCGACGGAGGTTGGGGGCTCCGGCTTTTTTTGGGGCCCCGTTCGGCGTTTGGTGGGACGGTCGCTTCCATTCCGTCGTCATGATCCGGAACGTTTCCTGGGAGGGACGCGAAGTTTGGCTGCCTTCGGGATGCGGAATCATCCGGGAAAGCCGGTTTGATCGGGAATGGCGCGAGTTGGCGTTGAAACGGAATTCCGTGAAGGCCCTCCTCGGAGTGTGATGGGAGCCCTCACTCCGAGTCCAGCGGAATGGTTCGCAGGCGGAGCGCATTTGCGATCACCGAGACCGAACTCAGGCTCATCGCGGCCCCGGCCAGGATAGGGCTGAGCAGCACTCCAAAATAGGGGTAGAGGATCCCGGCGGCGATGGGGATGCCGAGCGTGTTGTAGACAAAAGCGAAGAACAGGTTCTGCCGGATGTTCCGCATCATGGCATGGCTCAGCGTGATCGCCTTGGCAATGCCCCGGAGATCACCTTGGACCAGAGTGATGCCGGCACTTTCCATGGCGACATCGGTGCCCGTTCCCATCGCGATGCCAACGTCGGCCGCCGCGAGAGCAGGAGCATCGTTGATCCCATCCCCGGCCATGGCCACGGTTTCCCCGCTCTCCCGAAGTCGGCGAACGTGATCGTGTTTGTCCTTGGGGGCTACCCCGGCTTCGACTTGGTCAAGGTTTAGCTTCCGGGCGACCGCTTGGGCAGTCCGCTCATTGTCCCCGGTCATCATGATGATCTTGAGTCCGAGCCGGTGCAGGCTCCGGATGGCTTCAGGGCTCGAATCCTTGATGGGATCGGCGACCGCAATGAGCCCGGCCGCGCGGTCTCCCCGGGCGACGAACAGAACCGTCCGGCCTTCCCTTTGCCAGGCTTCCGCCTGACTGTCCAGATCCGTCAGGCCGGAAATGCCGCTCTCTTCCAGAAAACGCCGATTGCCCAGCTTGACCGGGTGATCTCCCACTTCGCCGGCCACTCCTCCCCCGGTGATGGACTGGAACCCGGATGCGCTGGACAACGGGTAGCCCCTGTCCTTGGTGGCCTGAAGGACCGCCGCGGCCAACGGGTGTTCGCTTTGTTGTTCCAAAGAGGCGGCGCAGGTGAGCACCGTCTCCTCCGTGAAGTCCGCTGCGGGGAGGATTTCCGTGACCCTCGGGTGTCCTTCGGTGAGAGTGCCGGTCTTGTCGATGACCAGCGTGGAGACTTTCTCCAGATTTTCCACGGCTTCCGCATTCCGGATCAGAATACCAGCCCGGGCCCCGCGACCAATGCCGACCATGATCGACATTGGCGTGGCGAGTCCCAGAGCGCAGGGACAGGCGATGATGAGCACGGCCACGGCGTTGATGAAGGCGTAGGCCAGCCTCGGCTCGGGCCCGAGCCAGTACCAAAGCACAAAGGTGAGTGCCGCCAGGGCCAGCACTGTCGGGACGAAGATCGCCGCGACCTTGTCGGCGAGCGCCTGTATCGGGGCGCGGCTGCGTTGGGCCTCCGCCACCATCCCAACGATGCGGGCGAGGAGGGTGTCGCTGCCGACATGCTCTGCCCGGATGACGAGGCTCCCGGTGGCGTTGATGGTTCCGCCCGTGACAGAGTCTCCGGCCCCTTTCGGGACCGGGATCGGTTCCCCGGTGATCATGGATTCATTGATCGAAGTTGCGCCAGTCAGCACGGCGCCATCGACCGGCACTTTTTCCCCGGGGCGGACCCGGAGAAGGTCACCCACCTTGACGTTGGCCAAGGGCACGTCAACTTCCTCGTTTCCTTGGATCAATCGCGCCGTCTTGGGAGCGAGACTGAGCAATTCCCGCAGGGCGCTGCCGGTTCTGTGGCGTGCCCGCAATTCCAAAACCTGACCGAGGAGGACGAGAACCACGATCATGGCGGCGGCTTCAAAATAGACGCCCATTTTCCCCGCGGAACCCAACGTGGCAGGAAAGAGGTGCGGGAAGAGCATCACTGCCGCGCTGAAGAACCAGGCCGTGCCCACGCCGATGGCGATGAGGGAGAACATGTTCAGGTGCCCCGAACGGAATGATTTTGCGCCCCGCTTGAAAAACGGCCATCCGGCCCAGAAAACCACCGGGGTGGAAAGGAGGAACTGGAGCCAGCGTGACCAATCGCTCATGGCCCAATCCGCGTGCCGCCAGGCAGGGACCAAGTGGGCCATGGCAAGCCCGAATACCGGCAGGGTGAGCAGCCCCCCGATCAAGAGACGATGTGACATGTCCGCCAGTTCGGGATTCTCGTCTTCGTCGGCCTGCTCTCCGCTGGGTTCCAGCGCCATCCCGCAAATCGGACATTCTCCGGGAGATTCCTGTCTCACTTCCGGATGCATCGGGCAAGTGTAAACCACGGCACCTCCGGAAGCACTGATCCAGGAGTGGTTCTTTTCCAAAGCCATTCCGCAGCGGGGGCAGTCTCCGGGCACCCCGGAGGCCACCTCCGGGCACATCGGGCAGAAATATTTCGACTTTGCCTCCGGCACCGGCGTGGCGGGGGCCGAGGAGAGGCCTTTGCCGCCGCAGCAGGATTTCACCGGGGCGGGGAGTGCCGGGGCGAGAAACGTTTGGCGGCAATGGTCACAACAAAAAAAGTGGACCACGCCATCGGATTCGGCCCTGAGGGCGGTCGATTCGTCCACGGTCATGCCGCATACAGGATCAATTGCCATGGGAAAGGAGAGGGGGGACGGAAACGG
>JADZAX010000280.1 GCA_020852405.1 Verrucomicrobiales bacterium | reverse complement strand
GCCCAGTGTGTCGATGACCTGACGTTGCAGGATGACCTCGACCGTCGGCACCCGCCCCGGGCGGGCTGGTACCGAATCGTGAGCGACGATCCCCGACTCTTGCGACTCACGATGCGGCATACCAATGCGACGGCCCCGTTGCGGACCGTGCTGGATCCCATCGCCGCCATGTTCGGCACGGAGCCGGTGGAAGGCCAGGGAGGGATGATGCGGGTCGCGGACGAGGCAGGCACCCCGGTGGTGCTCGGAGCTCCTCTGCCCGGGGAACGGGAGAGACCCTGCGAGTTGGTCACCGCTCCGATCGAATCTGATCATCTCCGCCATTGGGAAACGCTCCTCTCGTTGGCGCGTTCCCTCGGCTTCACCATTCCGGTGGAAGGAGCGATTCATCTCCATTTCGACGCCGCTCCGCTCTGCAAGGCCGCGACCGTGGCCAATCTGGTGAGGTTTCTGAGCCGGCACGGCGAAGCCTTGAAAACACGGGTGGGGACCAATCCGCGGTGCCGCCGACTCGGCTCCTGGCCCGTGGAACTGAGCCGTCTGGTTGAGTCGCCGGACTTTGCCGGTTTGGACTGGGAGGCGGCCCGGGCTGAACTCGGCAAGCTCACGCTGACGAAATACTGTGATTTCAACCTGCGGAATCTGGTTCATCCGGTCGCCCACAAGCACACCTTTGAAGTGCGGATTCTGCCGGTCTGGTTGGAAGGGCGTCCTCTTTTTGATGCGGCGGTGCTCTTTGCCACCATTCTGCAATGGGCCCGGGAAGGCGACGGCCGGCTCCAAGTGGTGCCGGAAGATCTGGAGGGGTTCTTCAAATCCCGATCCGCTGCCAGTGGCTGAGACTCTTGCATCGCCGATGGACCGGTTTCTGCGGGGAAAAGCCTTGCTGACGCCGTCCATTCTTGATAGAGCATCACAGCGTTGATGGAAACTCCGCTCTCACCTCTCGACTTCGCCCGCCGTGCCCGCCGACTTTACGGAGAGAAGGAGGCGGTGGTCGACGGCCCGCGCCGCTTCACCTACCGCCAGTTCTTTAAGCGGTGCGACCGCTGGTCGGGAGCGCTGCAGGCGCTGGGGGTGAGCCCCGGGGACCGGGTGGCCACGCTCGCCCCGAACACCCATGCGCATCTGGAGGCCTTTTATGCAGTGCCCCAGATCGGCGCGGTCATCGTGCCGATGAATTACCGGCTCAGTCCAGCCGATTTTGCCTACATCCTGAACCACAGCGGTGCTCGGGTGGTCTGTGTCGCCGGGGACTATCTTGATGCGGTGGACTCGATTCGCGACCAGTTGCCCGGAGTGGAATACTTCGTGGCCTTCACCGGATCCCGGCCGGGATGGATCGACTACGAATCAGCGTTGGCGGGAGCCGGGACCGACTTCGTGCCCGCAGAGATCCAGGAGACCGGGATGATCGCCCTCAACTACACCAGCGGGACGACCGCGGATCCCAAGGGAGTCATGGTCACGCACCGCAACACGGCCATGAATCTGATGGGCCACCTCATGCACACCCACCTCACCAGTGCGGATCGCTATCTCTGGGTGCTGCCCATGTTTCACGCGAACGGCTGGACCTTCGTCTGGACCGTCACCGCGGTCGGGGGATGCCACGTGTGTCTGCCCAAAGCTGATCCGTCGCTCATTTTCGAAAGCCTTGCCCGGGAGAGAGTGTCCCTCTTTTGCGCGGCGCCGACCGTTCTGATCAGTCTTGCGCATGCTCCGGAGGCATTGCGACGGATGGCTCCCCGGGGCCTTCGGGTCTTCACCGCCGGGGCTCCCCCGGCAGCCGCCACGATCGCACGGATCGAGGGGGAGCTTGGTTGGGAAATCATTCACGTTTACGGACTGACCGAGGTTTCCCCCATTGTCACCATCAGTGAGCCGCGCCCCGAGCATGAGGAATTGGATCCGGGGGAGCGGGCCGTCATCAAATCCCGTCAAGGGGTGGAATACCTGGGCAATGCCGACGTCCGGGTGATCGGTGATGATGGCCGCGAGGTTCCGCCGGACGGTGCCACCATGGGGGAGATCGTGATCCGGGGCAATGCGGTGATGGCGGGGTATTACCGGGATCCGGAAGCGACGGCCCGGGCGATCCGGGGCGGTTGGTTCCATACCGGAGACGCCGCGGTGGTGCATCCGGATGGCTATCTGGAGATTCGGGACCGCTTGAAAGATGTCATCATCAGCGGGGGCGAAAACATTTCATCCGTCGAAGTGGAGGCCACCCTGCTCCGCCATCCAGCCGTCCAGGAGGCTGCTGTGGTCGGGATCCCCCATGAAAAATGGGGGGAGACTCCCCTCGCTTTTGTCGTCCTCAAACCCGGGGCAGTAACGGATGAGGAAGACCTCCGTGGTTTCTGCCGGGGGCACTTGGCCCACTTCAAAGTTCCCCACGGTTTTCAGGTCATTGACGATCTCCCCAAGACCGCCACCGGGAAAATTCAGAAGTTCGTCCTCCGTCAGGGGCGGGCCAATCTTGCCCGTCAGTGATCCGGGAGGATAGGCGGGCCACCGCCACCATTCTCCATGGGGCTGACCATCAGGCGAGCAGGTCACGGATCACCTGACCATGAACATCCGTGAGCCTTTGATCCCGGCCGCCGTGCCGGAAAGTCAATTTTTCATGATCGATGCCCATCTGGTGGAGCAGGGTGGCGTGGATGTCATGGATGGTCACCGGATCGCTGAGGACGGCGTTGCCGAAATCGTCTGTCTCTCCGAACGCCATCCCGCCCCGGAATCCTCCGCCGGCCATGAACAGGGAATAGCCGTTCACATGGTGGTCGCGTCCGGCGGTGTCAGTGATCTTGGGGGTGTGCGGAGTGCGTCCCATTTCTCCGGCCCACAGGACGATGGTTTCATCCAGCAGGCCCCGCTGGTCGAGGTCGGTGATGAGGGCGGCAACGCTTTGGTCGGTGATCCGCGCGTTTTTTTCATGGTTCTTTTTCAGAAGGCCATGTTGATCCCACGGAGAATTGTTGCCGTCAAAGCTGGGACAGGTGATCTCGACGAAGCGCACCCCGCTTTCGACGAGGCGGCGGGCGCGGAGGGCCTGGGTGGCATAGAATTGTTGGTGCGGGTCAGGGGAATCGACGCCGTAGAGTTTGCGGATGGACTCGGGTTCACGCGAAATGTCTGCGATTTCCGGGACCGTGGTCTGCATCCGGAAGGCGGTCTCGTAGTTGGCAATGGCGGCTTCGATGGGATCTGGGTCGGACACTTCGCCGGCGAATCGGTGGTCCTGTCCGGCGAGGAGGGCCAATTTGCGCCTCTGCAGAGAAGGGGCGTCGGTGGAGCGCATGTTGTCAACCGGCACGCCTTTGGCGCGGATCATGGTGGCCTGGTGGGATGCGGGGAGAAAGGAACTGCCGAAGTTCTCCAGGCCGCCGTTGGGCACCCAGTCATTGTTGAGCACCACATACCCTGGGAGGTTGCGGTTTTCGGAGCCGAGGCCGTATGACATCCATGCGCCGATGCTGGGGGCCTGGCCCAGGATGCGTCCGGTGTGGAGCAGGAGGTTCTGCTGTCCGTGCAGCGGGAGTTCGCCGACCATGGAGCGCACGACACAGAGCTTGTCCGCCACGCCAGCGAGGTGGGGAAAGAGTTCACTCACCCAGAGGCCGCTTCGACCCCGTTGCTTGAACTCCCAGGGACTGCCCATCCAAACCCGTGTGGCGTTGGACTGGGAGCGCTTGGTGACCGCGCGCTCGCCGATTGCCTTTCCCTCGTGGTGTTTGAGCAGGGGCTTGGGGTCAAAAGTGTCCACGTGGCTGGGACCGCCATCCATAAAACAGAAAATGACATTCCTGGCCTTGGGGGCCTGACGCAGGGCAACTCCGGCGGAGGTTCCGGCGAAAGCGCGGTCGCCCACGAGACCGGCAAGGGCCAGGCCCCCAAAACCGCAGGCGGATCGGTGGAGGAATCCTCGGCGGGACATTCCTCGCAGAGAAAGGCAGGAGGCAGGGGGGGATGTTGTCATGACAGGGGGAGCATGGAATGCTGGTGCCGGGTTTCCCAAGAGGGTGGAAGCGTTCAGCGGAAGTAGATGAACTCTTTGGTATTGAGAAGCGTGTGGGCCACGGCGGCCCAGGCAGCCTCGTCGGACATGAGGTCGTTTTTGATCGCGAAGGAGTAAGCCGCGGCGGTCCAGGAGCGCAGTTCCCCGTCATCCGGATCGCGCCCCAGCGCGCTGCGGAACATGCCCCGCAGCCGGTCGGCAGGATGGGAGCCTTTGTCCTGAACCAGTCGAACGGCCCACTGTCTGGCCATGGCATGGACAAATGGATCATTGAGCAGGGTCAGGGCCTGTGCCGGAACATTCGTGGCGTCCCGTTTGCCGGAAGGCAGCTTCAGGTCGGGAAGATTGAATCCGACGAGAAACCTGGGAGGGTCCATGATCGACATCTGTAGATAGAGCGAACGGCGGCCTGCTCCGTCGAGGGGGCCGCTGAACAACCGCTTGGCGGGGTCCTCTGCGCTGCGGCGGGGCAGAATGGGCCGACCGTAGAGCGTCGGATCCAAACTCCCGGAGACCGCGAGGAGGGAATCGCGAATGGATTCCGCTTCCAGGCGACGCGTGGGGTAGTGGTGCAGCAGACGGTTGGAGGGATCCAGCCTGCGGGCGGCCCCGGACACCAGGCCGGATTGCCGGAAAGTGTTGCTGAGCACGAGATGACGCAGCAGCGTCTTGGTGGACCACCCTTCCCGGATGAATTCCAGCGCCAGCCAGTCGAGCAACTCGGGATGGGAGGGCCTGGCGCCGAGGCGTCCGAAATCATCAGGGGTGGCGACCAGTCCGGTCCCAAAGACCCACTGCCAGACCCGGTTGACATAGACTCTGGCGGTCAGGGGATTCTGGGGATCGAGGAGTAAGTTCGCGAGTTCAAGTCGTCCACTTCCGGAGCTTCCGGCCACTTGGCGGTGATCTTCAAACAGGCGCAGAAAACTGGGTGCCATGAGTTTGCCCGGAGCATCGACACTGCCGCGCACATTGATCGGGTAAGCGGCTTTTTCCACTTCCCGCTCGTCCATGCTGTTGACCGTCCGTGGAAAGGAGATCGATGCCTCAGTGCGGCGGTATTCGTCCACCAAGGCGGCAAGGCGGCTGCCCGGAAGGATGGATTGCGGGAGCAGCCGGTTCGCCAGCAACCAGTCCATCAGATCACTGTCTCCGGGCCGGGACTTGTTGTCGGACCAGCGTTCCACGGCCGCACCGAGCCAGCATGACAGGCGGGTCCAGGCCTCAGTTGCGGTCGTGGGGGGGGCGCCTTCGAACAGGGGTGCAAAGGCGATCCTCTCCTCCTGTGGCGTTCCCACCTTCTCGTGGGTGACGATGCCGGTGAGGCTGAACCAGCTTCGTTTGTCTTCGCCAAAATCCTTATTGGGAAGACCGGCGGCCAATCCCGTGCGGGGAGGGAAATTGGGATTGAGCGCTGACGTGGCAACCTCCACCGTGACCTGTTGGACGCCATGAATCAGTTGGGCATCAGCAAAAGACTTCCATGCCGGGCCGGTATGTTTGAAAAAGGAAATGGTTTCGTTTTGAAACGCGTGATCGTCCACCACCAGAGTGCCGCCGAATTCTCCGCCCGCGAGGTTCAGGCTCACCACCTTGCCGGGAATCCGGTGTTCCGGAGGGGTCCGGATCGCTCCGGGCAGCTTGGACGACAAGGCGTGGGTGTGGAAGCCTGCCGGAAGGAAGTGTGCGACGGCGTCGTTCCCTTCCAGAGCAATCAAGGGTGTCGCTTCGGTGACATGGCCATGGGCCATGCCATCGCCTTCAAAAACCCATCCTTTTGGCAACACGCCTCTGGCCACGTCCCCAAGCGGAGTGAAGTCCGCATTGGCTTTTTGGGCGGCCTGGCGGGCTGTTTTCCATTCGGAGACGAGCTCCTTCCAGATCTCTGTCACCGAGGCGGCGGGCTTTCCGGGAGGCGCCGGGGTGGTCCCGTTGAGCAACCGCCGCAGGGGAACCCCCACTCCGCCGGGTGGGGCCTTCTCCAAAGTGGAACGGTTTTTCAGTGCCCAATCCATGAGGGTGCTGGGCTGAAGGGTGCTGCAGGGCCCGCGCCATTGGTTGGCAAGTGCTTCGCGGATGGCGGCTCGCAATGCTGTGAGCCTAGCGATGGCGACGTCGTTTTTTTTCGGGGCATCGACGACCCGCGATGTCCAGCGGGGAGTCGTGAACACGGCGGCGAGGGCGTAGTAATCCTGCTGGGAGACGGCTTCCAGTTTGTGGTCGTGGCAACGCGCGCAGGCCACGGTGGTGGCCAGAAAGGCTTTGGAGAAGGCGTCGATCTTGTTGTTCACCATTTCCTGATGGATTCCATTGAACATCAGACTGCTGCCGTGCCGGTGTTCGCCGAGGTGGTAGAACATGGGGCCGATCAGGCTTTCGTTGGTTTGGGAAACGGCATGGAGGCGCGGTTGCGGAAGGAGATCGCCCGCCAGCTGTTCCCGAAGGAACTGGTCGAAGCCGGTGTCTTCATTGTAGGCTCGGATGAGGTAATCCCGGTATTCGTAGGCGCCTTTGGCGGGATTGTCCCACTCGTAGCCGTAGGTGTCGGTGTAGCGGACCACGTCCATCCAATGACGGGCGAAATGTTCGCCGAAATGGGGGCTGCCGAGCAACTCCTCCACCAGCGATTCATAGCTGGAATCGCTCAGCCGGGGACGGGGCGGGAGACCGGTGAGGACCAGCGAAACGCGGCGGGCGAGCACCTCCGGATCCGCCGGGGGAGCGGGCGGGAGCTTTGCCGCTTCCAGAGACGCGAGCACAAAGCGGTCCACCGGCTCAGCGGCCCAACCGGGGTCTTCCACCGCCGGAGGCACCCTTGGTTTCAGGGGCTTGAGGCTCCACCAGTCGAGACGTTTCTGAAATTCCGCTTCCCAGGAATCGTCCACCACAAGTCCCTGGCTGGCTTTGCTCGGAGACACGCGCGGATCGACCGCTCCGAGGCGCACCCAATCAGTCAGCAGGGCGATTTCCGCCGCCGGCAACCGCTTCTTCGGGGGCATTTTGAGGTCCTTCTCCGCGTGACTCAGGGCTTTCATCAGCAGGCTTGCCTCCGGCTTCCCGGGAATAAGAGCCGGGCCGCTTTCACCGCCCTGCTGCCAGCCGGACTTTGAGTCGAGCGCAAGTCCACCTTTGATCGTTCCCTCATGTGAGTGGCATTCGTAGCATCTTTTTTTCAGCAGAGGTTCGATCTTCGAGGTGAAGAGATCCTGCGCACCTGCGCAAGGGGCGATGCACAGGCTAGCGATGGTGCCGAGGCTACCCAGCCTGTTTGACCTTCTGCGCGCGTGGGGATCCATGGCAACGGGACTTGGCAGGTTCCGTTTTCCAAGATGCTCCCCCGGATCTGGCGACGCTCCACCCTGGGTATTGTCCCACCTCTGGAGGAGGCGGCCAAACCAAGGCCGGACGAAGGAAAGGAATTGAGCCACATCGGATCATAAAACAGCACGGCCGGTTCTTCCAGCCTGAGCAGGTCACGCAATCAATGGAACCGAGCCGGCAGGCGGGGCGCGTTTGCCGCATGACTCCGGCATCCCACCCAGCGGTCCCGGGGCATCATTTTCCCCTCATTTCTCAGCAACGGGCGTCCGGTCGCGCACGGGGTCATTGTCGATGAGGCTGGAGGGGTAGGGCAGCACGTTGATGTGGCCGCTATTGGAAAAGGCCACGAACCGCACATACATCAGGGAGAAATCGGTCGGATTGAAGATCAGGTTGAGATTGCCCCTCTTGGGCACGCTCGTCCCGCCTGTGGGCAGGGTCATCCATTGGTGGCGGCACCAGACGCTGGTCTTTTCTTCTGTCTTGACTGGCTGGATGGGATGATGGCGCATGGTGCGGAAGCCTTCGTCGCGGTAGCGGTCGAATTGGCGGCAGATTTCGTCGAAATTCAGATACGCCCGGCCATCTTTGCCGGTCGTTGGGGAGGTCGCCAGTTGTTGGAAAGCCTCGCGATCACGGCGCCAGATGGCATCGAGAATGGCTTCGCGCCGTTCATCCAGTCCCTGGGGATTGGCCAGCCAGGCTTCCGTGATGCCGGGGACGCAGGACTGACGCAGCATCACGCTGGTCACGCGACGGCGCCCGGAGTATTCGGAGGTTTGTTCATACGGGCTATAGTCCGGCGGAGAGGCTGGTCCGGCTGAATCGACCGCCGGTGCGACTGCCACCAAGAGGAGGAGTGCGGTGGTGGTGAGGCAGAGGGATGCTTTCATGAGGACCAATATGGGGCCGAATCCTCCCGGGAGTGTCAATTCAGGATGAGCGTTGTGTAAAACTTTTGCAAAACTGTTTCGAGAAAATCCCGAAACCCGGCATAGTGGGGCATTGCCGGGTTCCCGGTTCACCTGATCCATTCTCCTCATGTCCGTGACATTTCTCCATACCGCGGATTGGCAACTCGGCAAACCTTTCGCCAGGGTGGCCGACCCCGACAAGAGAGCCCTGATCCGTCAGGAGCGTCTCAACGTCATCGCCCGGATTGGCCAGGTGGCCAAGGAGCACGGTGCCTCCTTCCTCCTCGTGGCGGGCGATCTGTTCGACACGCCAACCGTGGGCAAGGCCACGGTGTCACAGGCTTTCAGTGCGATCGGCCAGCTCGGAATCCCGGTGCTGGTGATTCCGGGGAACCACGACCATGGCGGACCGGGTTGTCTTTGGGAGCAGGACTTTTTTCTCCGGGAGCGGGACAGTCTCGCCCCCAACCTTCGCCTTCTCCTCGAAGCCACACCGGTCGAACTGGAACGTGCGGTGATCTTTCCCTGCCCGCTCCTGCGGCGGCACGAAGCAGTCGATCCTTCCGCTTGGCTGAGGGATTTGGACGAGTCGGTCCTGGCCGGTTTCGGCGACAAGGTCCGTTTGGTGCTGGCTCACGGCAGCACACAGGATTTTGAAGGCGGTGGGGATGATGAGGACGGTTCGGGCGGGGTGCCCAACCTGATCGACCTCGAACGCCTGCCTCCGGAGCGCTTCGACTACTTTGCGTTGGGGGATTGGCACGGGACCAAAGCCATTGGGGAAAAGGCCTGGTATGCCGGGACTCCCGAGCCCGACCGCTTCCCCAAAGGGGCCGACAATGCCCCCGGGAATGTGCTGGTGGTCAAGGCCGCGCGTGGAGGGATGCCCGGGGTCGAGACCGTGCCGACTGCCTGTCTCGGCTGGCACCAGATGGCCTTCGCGTTCGCCAGTGATGACGAGGTCTCGACGTTCGAAGGCCGGCTCGGGGAACTCCTCGACAACCGGGCCGCGCGGGATTTGCTGCGGCTTGACCTGCAGGGGTCTCTTGGCATTGAGGCCACCACCCGGTTGGAGTCGATTCTCGAGGCTCTTGACTCTCGTTT
>JADZAX010000279.1 GCA_020852405.1 Verrucomicrobiales bacterium | reverse complement strand
TTAGAGGAGAGGGGCAGAGTGAAGCGCTTGGTCGGTTTGCTCTTGGACGAGCCCGTTTTCTATTCCTACACTCAGCGGTCGGGAAGTGTTGGAACTGAGCGCCATAATACACGGAATGGATCCCGGTGCCGCACTGTGATAATTTGAAGCCCCTGATCGTCCGCCTGGGCATGGCAGTTCGCCGAAATGGCCCGGGGCGTCGCCGCAGCTCTGAGAGCGCTCGCCACACGATAGTTTACCAACACATCCCGGTAATTTCGGGATCGGCTGCCATCCATTCCCCGATACGTCGCGGCGGCAGTCACAGGATCATCTCCAATTCGCCACGGCTTCCGTTACTCAATCCGGTAGCCCTGATTCTCGCGGCGGGTCTCTGGCGGATTCTGTTGCGGGATGAGCTTACTTTGAGCTGGCGAACAGCGAATCCACCGTTTCCACCAAAGCTTTGTTCCAGCCGTCGGCCTGGGCTTTTGTATCCACTTCGGTCATCACCAGATCGTGTCTGGAATTGATAAGTTCCCTGACTGCGGCCTCGCTGGCAAGATAGGCATTGATGGTGTTGATATAAGTTTCCTTTCCTGCTTCATAGGCGCGGGCAGAGCTTTCCATGAGAACGCGGTTCTGTTCTACGAGGTCAGCGATGTCCGCGACGTTTTGTTTGGACGCGGCGAGGATGGCTTTGGAAGCCTTCCGGCTGCGCTCACTTTCGATGAGTCTTGCCTTCAATTCAGCTTGTTTGGCGAGCTTGAGGTATTCGAATTCCCTGGCTTTGGAGCGGTTGAGCCCGCGGTCGAAGAGATTCCACTTCAGGACCAGGCCAACTTCGTAAAGGTCTTGGTCAATAGCACCGCCAAAAGGTGAGTTCCCGTCCTTGATATATCCATCCTGGCCATAGACGCTCAGTGTTGGAAGGGAACGCTTCTTTTCCACCAGAGCCTGGCTGGCGTATTCTTCCACCTCCGCACGGAGAGCGACCATTTCCGCTTTTTGGTCGGTGTCCAATTCTTCGGATGACTGGGGATCGGATAGGCCGTTCACTGCGTCTGAATTCAGCGAGGCGGTCCTGATGGTCTCCGAATCGACGCCCAGGGTGGCAAGGGCGCGGTTCATATACTGTGTGAAGTTCGTTCTCTCGCGTTTCATGGCAGCGAGGGAGAGCTTGACGCTCTGCACATCGCTAATGGGAGCTATTTTGGCGTCGTTCTTCTTGGCAATGGCAGCTGACTCAGATTCCAGACGGCTGATGACCCGATCCACGGAGTCGGTCAATTCTCTAAAACGAGCGAGTGTGAGGTAATCCTGAATGATATCCCGTGTCAGCATCTCCGTATTGAGTGCGCCGCGAATCTCCACCTGCCTGGCTTTTGCCTTGGCGGCGTCAATGGATGGCCGGATGGTCGGGTCGTAAATGGGCTGATCCAGTTCGAGTTGGGCGCGGGTGCGGTCGAAACTGCCGCTGCCCGAGGGGAAGACGGGGTTGCCACTTTCGCGGATCTTTTGATAAGCCACGCCTCCACGCGCGGTGAGGGTGATTTTGGGCAGATAGTTGCGCTTTTGGGTGACGATGGTTTGCTCGGCGGCCTTGTTCTGATACTCGACCATCTGAGCTGATGGGTCCGTCGCCATGATGGAGTTGTAAACTTCCATCAAACTTCCCGCCGTGCCCTGCGCGGGGAAGGTAAGAAAACAGGCAAGGGCCGCTACCGCTTTGATCGGACGCATTGACCATGAAGAGTGAGGAGAGCGTGCCGTTTGGATGACGTCTTGTGTTGTCATGGTATCTTTCTTCTACAAATATCAGAAATTAAGAAGAAAGTAATAACAGGCAGTTGGAACATTCTGTCAATATGGATTTTATGGGTATAGGTTAAAATTTAAAATTGGTACAGAAATTCCACACTGCTGCAGAATTTTTCTGTTCCCTTCCAAGCCCTGATTGGGGACTTTATTCTGGAAGGGAGCGCATCACAGAGGTCGTTTTCCCACGGACTTAGCGGGAGAGCAGCATACGCTTCAGCAATGCCCACACTGCCACCCGCGCGCTGCTATTTCTGACCGTAATTCGGCTTTGCAGCTGGCCTCCAGGAATGGGCTTTTGCACACATGCCAGACAGGAGAAGAATAGAAGCCAAAGGCTATAGAGAGAAAGGGAGATCATCAGTCCAACGTCCCGATGCAAAAAGGCGAGGTCGCTATGCAAGCCGAAAAAGTTCATTAGCATCCCTCCAGACGTAAGGAGAAGAAGGGCGAGAGGCGGCCAGAGAATCCTCCAGTAAATCAAGGATCGTGACAGGCTGAGTTCCTTTTTGGTCACGCTAAAAATTTGACTGCGGGGATTCATGAGGAGGTTCCACACCGCACGAAGAAAGGGAACCAGTCCCACGATGCGTCCGATTTCGGTCACAAAGGGGAGATTTTTTTTGCTGCTTAACATGTAGAGGCCATACACACTCAGCAGCATGCGGGGCCCCAAGACCACGAGGAGTTGCCCGTAGTCGGAATGAAAGGGGGAGATCCCAAACCACCAATACAAGGCGGGGGCGGCCAGGAGGCAGAGAGTCCATAATGTCCCGATATAATAGAGAACAGGGTCAAGAAAAAAGACTCTGTCCAATAGAGAGAGTCCCTTGGCCCTCAGGGCGCCCCGTGGGGTGACCAGGCACTGCAGCGTGCCGATGCCCCATCTTGTCCTCTGATTGACAAATTCTCCTATGTCCTGCGTTGCGAGTCCCGAACTTAATTTTTCGTTGAGAAAGCGTGTTTTGTAGCCCAGTGCCAGCAGGACATAGGTGCTGTGAAGGTCTTCCGTGATGGTTTCTTCAGGGAATCCGCCGCTTCTTTCCAGGCACTCCCGCTTGATGACGAAGCTTGTCCCGTAGCAAAAAGCGTTATTCCAAGTGTCACGACAGGACTGCATGACGTCCGTAAACATGCACTGGGCCTCAGGCCATGCCTTCTCGCCCCCCAGATTGTATTGGATGGCATCAGGATTCAGGAATATCTGGGGTGTCTGCACGATCCCCACATCAGGCGCATCAAGCAGTCCCACCGTGCGCATCAGGAAATTCGGCTCCACCGCGAAGTCTGCGTCAATCACACTAATGAGTGGCTTTTGAGTGTTTTTGATCGCGTGGTTTAGGTTGCCTGCCTTGAACCCCTTTCGATCAGGCCGGACCACGTAACCGATGGAGAAGTCGCGGCACATTGCTTCCAGCCAGGGACGGGCTCCGTCATCAAGAACAGATATTTTGAAATCAGGGTATTCAAGTCTGGTGGCTGCCAGAATGGTTCGCCGGAGAATCTCCGCAGGTTCATTATAGGTCGGGATCAGGACGTCCACGCCGGGGGCGGTCTGTCTTGTCTTCAAACGGTCCTCCGCCTTATCTGCCTCTGGGGTGCGGTCGCTTGGTTTGATGAGCAGGATGAAATGCCACGCCAGGAGGACCGTGGAGCACATTTCCATGGCCAAAAAGAACCATATCCAAATGGACTCGGGGTTGGTCGTCAGCGGGACCAAGGTCTCCTTAAACCTCCACGAAACATATCTGAAGTTGAGGAACTGAAACAAGAGGACCACGGCGAATCGCACCGGAACCCTCGACCATGCAGAACTGGGGAAGACCATCCACACCCCCAGAAACAGCACAATCGTCGCGAGGACTTCAGGGTAGAGGTCGGAAATCATCTTTGGCCTCGCAGGGCGAGAGTTAGCTGGAGAAGGCCTTTTTCCGCCAGATTGGCCTTCGGCTTTGAGATGAGAACCTTGGCCAGCTTGCCTATTTTTTCTGTTCCCAGATCCGCCTTGTCCGCCTCGATGGCCACGCGCAGCATCCAAGCATCCAGGGGAGTCGTGCTAATGATGTTGGGGGGCTTCGTATAATTGTCCTGAATCTGAATGTCCACCACGCGTCCCTGTATGACCTGAGCTTCAGGAATGAGCTGGATCGTGGCATTGTCTCCGACGGCGATGCTGGTCATGAAATCCTGCCGGAAGAATGCCTCTACGAAAACGGAGCTTCCATCCGCCACGTCAACCACCTCCTGGCCCTCGCGAAGGTTCTCTCCGTTGACCACGTGACGTCTCCAGATGACACCGCTGATGGGTGTCTTCAGTTCATAGGCGAGGTCGGCTTCATGGTGCGTCTTCGCAGCGGCGATCTTGTTTTCAACGACGCCGAGTTCCGATTGCAGATCAAGGCGCTGGACCCGAATTTTACCCAGTTCCACTTCTATGGCGTCGATTCTGGCAGATATATCACTGATTTGGCCGCCTTCGCCCTGATGAAAAGCAGCAAGCTGTGCCTCTTCGCTGGCAAGGTCCAACTCCGCGGAGGTCACCACTTTTTCTGCCTCGATGGTCTGCTGCCTGGTCTCAGACCACTGTGCGGCCGTTACGATTCCGTCTTTCAGAAGCGGGGCCACCCGTTTTTCAGAGGCCTGTTTCTCCGTGAGCGACTCCCTGGCGATGCGCGCTTTCTCCTTTGCGGCGTTGAGATTTCTTTCCGCGGCTTTCATCGCGCCGTCGCGCGCGCTGGAGGCGCTTGTTTTGGCTTCCGCTAGATTCTGTTCGCGAGTCTCTATGAGCCGGTCAAGGCTCTGCATTTGCTCTTTAAGCTTCATCTGGGTGAACTGGCTCTGTTCCAGATCACGCTGGATTTTAAGTAAATCGCGGGTCACTTGAGCTATTTGCCCGTTGGACTGCACGAACGTAGCGCCTTTGGCTTGGAGATCGCTGATTTTTCCTGGATCACCCGCTTTGATGGTCACCAATTTCGCATTCACGATCGCGTGGCTGCTGCTGGGAAACACGGGAGGCAGGAAGAGCGCCCAGACTGAAACCCCGATCAGCGAGATGCCGAAAAGGACACGCGCCGTTTTGAAAAGTGATTCAAGCTTCAATCCCATTGATAGATTACTTAACTTAATCTTTTTTTACTGTCGACAAAAATCATTAAAAATATAAGAAATGCGCCTCATTGATAAAACAGGGTCCGAAGCAGAGTCTGGCAGATAATTTGCCAAACCCTCCGCAAGGCTCTCAATCCTCTCCTACCAACCTGGAAGGAACACTGGCCACTCCAGTGTCTCGATCGCTATCTCCCTCCCCTTCGCCAAGCGATGTGTCCCGCCTCCTCTAAAATTGGCTGACCGGCGATGGAAAGGCGAATTCCCGGCAGAAGGACTCTCCTCGGTTCAGCCCCATGACTCCCATCAAATTCGGCTTCCTTGGGCGGCAGATCCTTTTTGCGCTGGTGCTCACGATCCTGCTCTTATTCGGGAATGTCGCCTTGGTGATCCTCACGCCGGAGGGGCCGCTGGGATTGGTCGGCGTCATCGCCGCCTCCGGCTTTTACCTTTGGCTGCTCATTCGTCAAACGTCCGGCCATGGCAATGCGTCAATCGAAGAAGACGGGTTGCTTGTTGAACCGACCCGCTTCTCCATCTGCGGCGTGCGGCGTCCTTTGCGGATCCCCTGGGGCGGGATCGAAAGCGTCAACATCATCCATTTTGGAAATATCCGGCGTCCCTTCCTGATGCTGCGCAGGTTCACCCGTCCAAACCTGCTCATAGTTTCCGTCGTTTCGGAAACGGATCGCGGCTTTCTGGATCATGTTCTCAAACAGGCCGTCGCATGGCACGGCGCGCATCCTGAAGCACCGCCTCTGCGGCAGGATGACTTTTTTGCGGGAATGCTTTGGAAAAGCTTCGGCGCTCTGCTGATCGGCGCATTCCTGTTCTTCGTCATCGCCATTTTCCAATCCGGTCGCGCCGGAGAGTGGATCATCTGGCTTCGGTTGTTCGGAATCAGTGGCCTACTTTTTCCGCTGGTGCGCCGCATTTTCCGTCCGACTGATTTCACACCATGAGTGATCCTGCCGATCAAAACCCATTTGCCCGCCGCGTCGCTGAATCCCGTGTGGCGTCTCTCCTTCAGATCATCGCCGCACCGCCAAATGCCCGGTGTTCTCCTGCGCCCGGTGACTTGGAGGGTGACTTTGACCTCTGGTGTGACGTTGCGGCCTGCAAATACCACACCGGTTCGGCCCACTGGGATTTCGCCGACGGCACGCGCGCCATCGTGGCTACTCCCTGCGCCTGGCTCTGGGTGCGCATTTTTTTTCCTGACGGACAAAATGTCGAGGTCCGGCAGGCCCATCTTGATTAAACCCGAAACTATCCGATCTAATATCCATCAAATCTCGTGAAAACATCCATCGCCGTCTCCATTCTCATCGCCGCCCTTTTGTCCGTAGTGCAGCCCATGTCTGCGCAAACGCCCGAGGCCGCCGCGCGACGCTCCGCCATCGAATCCTTTTATCCGGTCATGATTCAGGCCAACAACGCCGGAAACTATGCCAAGGCTCGCTCCCTGTGTCAGAAGGCAATTGAATGGGAACCGCAGAATTGGCTTCATTACTACAACTTGGCATGCATCGAGGCGAAGGCGGGCGATCCCGATGCGGCGTTCGCTGCCCTGACTCAGGCCAATCTGAAAGGCTTTGCCGACACTGAGGGCCTAAACAGTGACTCCGATCTCGCCTCCCTCCGCATGGATGCGCGGTTCAAAAATATCATGTTTCAGACCGCTCAGAATGCTATCAACCAAAAAGGAGCCCAGGCAAACACCACTCCAACCCAGACGCCCGGTCCGACGGCTCCCGCCGCGGCAATGCCCAAGTTCGATCCCAATCGTAGGCTGACACCCGCTGCCCCCGCAGGCAATCATGCCCCCTCCCTCTCCAGCGGCACGGGCCAGGCAACTGCTCCCGCACCGGCAAACCTCAGTGACTCCGGCCCCGTCGGACTGTATTTCATGACGCGCTCTTGGATCGCCACGGGCAGTCTCGAAAGGGCCATCTGGTACTTCAGCCCGGACGGCATGGCTTATGAGAACCCCACCGGCGACTTCAGCGCCGCCAGTCTCTCGGCCACCGCCTCCGATCAAGGGCAGTTCCACTTGGAAGGCAAGAACCTCGTCTTCACCCGTACCAAGGGAAAAAACACCGGCAAGCAAGATAGCTCGGAGTACGACCCCCAGCCCGAAGGTGGATTTTATTGGAACACAGGCAGCTTCATCCCTGTGAAGGCGCTCACCTCAGCCCGCAGCATCGTCGGCAAATGGCAGGGCGGCTTCTCCGTCATTGGCGCCGCGGTCGCGCGCACGCTCGATCTGCATGCCGACGGCAGCTTCAACCTCAGCGGAGGCGCGACCATCAGTGCGGAAAGCGACGGAAGCGTGGTCAGAGCCGGCTCGTCCGGACAGGTTTCCCAAGGAACATGGGAGGTATCCGGCTATTTCATGACGCTCACCGGCAGCAACGGAAACATCCGGCGCTCGGTCGCCTTCCCTTTTGGCGATAGCGCCAATCCGGGCATTCCCGACAAATTCTACTTTGACGGCATCATGTGGTCGCCGCTGAAGTAAGCGCCGGATGGCGAGTCCCCTCCTCGCCGCATCAGTCAAGTCGCACGACGTCTCATCCATCCAATCCTCAGGCACCTTCATGTCGTGGATGCCTTTCCAAAGGTCGATCAGGAGAACGGGCACACCATCCAGGCTCGTTCACCTTTCGCGCATTCATGAGAGGAAAGGGGGCGGGGGCGATTGAGGAGGGGGGAACCCAACGGGAGGCAATGGCGAATGACGGGAGGCAGCGAAGGACCGCACTTCATTGGTATCCCCTTTTTTTCGTTTCTTTTTTCCGTCTGCACATCAGCCCGATTTCAAAAGAAAGGCATTTGAATATAGACTCGTTCTGACGATGATTGCGGGAGTGCCGACTTTGGCATCTCTCTTTACCTGCTACCTGCCAATTCATGAAAGTCAGCATTCTGTTGTCGTTTTTCGCCCTCTCTCTTATGTCCCTCGCTGCTGCGGACCCTGTTCCACTGAAATACCCGCAGACCCGGAAGTCTGACGCCAGTGAAGACTACCACGGCACTCGTATTGCAGATCCCTACCGGTGGCTTGAGGATGACAGCTCCCCTGAGACGGGTTCCTGGGTCAGGGCGCAGAACGAAGTCACCTTCGGATTTCTGAAAACTCTGCCCCAGCGGAGCAAAATCATAGACCGGCTCTCCAGTCTCTGGAATTACGACCGCACCGGCATGCCGTCGGAGTATGGTGGTCGCTGGTTTTACACCCGCAATACCGGTTTGCAAAATCAATCCGTGCTCTATACCACCACTTCTCTCGAGAAGGAGCCGCAGGTGCTCCTGGATCCGAATCTGCTCTCGACCGACGGAACGGTCGCACTCACGGATTATGCTCCCAGCCTGGACGGCAAGTATCTCGCCTACGCCACCTCTACCGGCGGAAGTGACTGGAATGAAGTCAGGGTTCGGGACATCGCGAATGGCAGTGACCTCTCGGATCACCTCCGCTGGGTGAAGTTCAGCAATCTCTCCTGGCTGAAAGAAGGGGGCGGGTTTTTCTACAGCCGATATGCCGAGCCGGAGTCAGGTGCGGCTCTCACG
>JADZAX010000278.1 GCA_020852405.1 Verrucomicrobiales bacterium | reverse complement strand
TCGCACCATGATCACGGACCGGCTGAATCGCAGCTTCCCGATCGCCGATGGCAGAGTTCTGAACCGATTTTTGGGAGCCTGAAAGGTCAGGGGGCGAAACTCTCGAGGAAGGAGCGGTAATAGGCCGCTCCCTTCTCCAAATCCTCGACCCAGACCCACTCGTCGACGGTGTGAGCTTGGGCAATGGAGCCGGGCCCGACAGCCACACTGGGAATTCCGCCCTTGGCCAGCCAAGCCCCATCGCAAAGCCAAGGCGCTCCGGCCAGGGTCGAACCCAGCGAGGTCAGCCGGTTCATCATGGCATGCCCGGGATCCGTGAAGAGCGGACCACACCCTTGGATCAGCGAAACGGAGACGGTCGAAGCGAACCCATGACGCTTCAGAAAGGCGTGAAAAATCTTGTCGATGCCTCCCGCTTGCTCCAAGGCAGGGGTTTCCCGGAAATCCACCACCGCCCAACACCGGTCCGGGACAATGTTGGGCCTGGAACCTCCTTCGATAAGCCCGATGTTGACCGTCGCAGGACCGAGGATGGCATCCCGGTACTCGGCCAGTTCGGCCCGAAATTCCACATCAAGCGCAGCCAGCACTTTCAGGAGCGCCGTGATGGCATTCTCTCCCCGCTCCGGAGTGGCCCCGTGAGCAGCTATCCCTTTCGTCTCCAGGGTGTACCAGTGACACCCCTTGTGGGTGTAGACCACATCCAAGCCGGTCGGTTCCCCCACCAGGGCAAAGTCATACTCATCTCCATGATGAGCCGCGAAATGCCTCGCCCCCAACTGGCCTGATTCCTCTCCCACCAGGCCGACAAAGCCTACCTCGACATTGAGTTCCCCGATGCTCTCACCCATTTCCCGAAAAGCCCATAGCATCGCGGCCATGGTGCCTTTGGTGTCGCTCGCCCCCCGTCCCCAGACCCGCCCGTCCCGAATTTCACCAGAAAAAGGGGGAATGGTCATCCCCGTGATACTGACGGTATCGGTATGAGGAGCAAAAAGAACCCGCGGCAACCCTTCCTTCCCACGAGAATGGGGAAATCGTCCGATCACATTTGGCCGTCCAGGGGAAGGCTCCTCGAAAGTTACCAATGCTCCGCAGGTCGCCAAAAAAGCGCCCACCGCCTCCGCACAGGCTTTCTCTCCGCAAACGGAGGGGTCCGCATGAGGATCCCCATCCGGATTCACACTGGGGATCGCAACCAAGCTGCCACAGAGCTCTGCGACACTTTCCGGCAGCCCTTTGCTTTTTTGTATCATCATCCCAATATACTTTCCAACAAAAAACGCTCTGCGATCGAATAAGCAATTGACATAGAGCCCTATTCTCGGGCAAATTCAAGATTCAGATATAACATCTATACCGGAAATGAGTGACACCGCCCCAACGAATCCTGAGGCCCAAAAGCCACAGACCAAAACCTCCACCGGTCCCCTGAAAAAGGAGACAGTGCGGATCACTTTACGGGCTCGGCCTGAGGATACCGGCCCCGTGGCTCCGAAAGGTTCAACCGCTCCCCTGCGCTCTTCCGGCAGCGGCCCCATCGCGGGAGGAACAGGCCCGATCGAAGACGTTACGGCACCGATCTCCGCCCTCGAAGACGACACCACCCCGACCGGCGCCACTGCGCCAGCTCCTGCCACCGTGGCGCCTGCCGCCCCGGAAGCTGCTATGGCCACGGTCCCAGTCCGTTTAGCCCCCCCTTCGCCACCGGCACCCTCCGTCCCTTCTGTGGCGGGCCCTCCCGTGCCCCCTTCCATCTCCGCGCCGTCGGCGCCCCGCCCACCAGCGCCGCCGAGCGTGAGCGCGCCAAAACCTCCGGGAGTGACGGCTCCCAAACCGAGCGCGCCTCCCGCACCGCCGTCTGCTCCGCGTGCCACCGCCCCTCTGCCAGCGGCAGGTGGTGGTCCGATCGGAGCGAAAACCATTCCTTTGGCAAAATCGCCCTCACCGAGTGGTGCGGGTCCGATTGGTGCCAAAACCATCCCACTCGCCAAAGGCCCCTCTCCAACGGGACCCATGGCGGGGAAATCCACCACGCCGCTCGCAAAACCCGGAGGAGCCTCCCCGCTGCCTCAGGCTACTGTTCAGTTGGCAAAAACCGGTCCTTTGCCTGCAGGCGGTCCTCCGACCTCTCCGCTGGCTCTGGCCCCCAAGCCCAACATCAAATCCACTGCCGCAGTGGAGGAGGAGTGGGAAGAAGAATTCGAAGAATCTGGACTTATGCCCTTCGCCATTGTTGTTCTATTGCTCGCTATCGGTGTTCTGGTGATTGAAATTCTCACCAAAATGGCTGCGGGCTGATCCCCTGCAGCTGTGGAACATCCAGAGCTTCCAAGGAGTGCCACCCAAGGCGCTTCCTGCTTTACTACGCCCAGAGGAAATGTGCTAGGAATGGGAGGCCAAAGGGGCACTTCACTTCCCCCTTTTCCACAATGCGAGCGATGGCGCAGAAATCAGGGTGAGATGGGGAGGGACGATGATTGCGGCCGGGAGGTCCAACTACCAGTTCCACATCCCTGCTGTCACAGTCACTCGAGGGTCCCCTCCATCATCAAGCCTGGGCTCGACACAATGCTGAAGGCGTTTAGGGAAAGAGAGCCGGTGACATGGCAATTTCAGGACGATCCGGCAAGATTGGATTCATCAAATCCTGATCCTCGATCTCCTTCTGCAGCGCCATCAAACGGGCTCGGCCTTCCTTGGTCGCGCCCAGCCGGCCTTCACTGGATTGGAGTTGCAACTCGCATCTCCTGAGTTGATAACGGAGTGTGTTGGGGAAAAACTCCGGCCGCCCCAAGCGCAGCCCCAAAAGATCCCGTTGGACGATAAGCAAGGTGCGCACTGATGCTTCCCAGTCCTGCAAGGATGCCTGGCGCTCTCCAGCGGCCAACTGCTCCAATAGGCCAAAGTACGCATCCGCCGCATCATGATCAAGAGCACAGATTTCGTTGTAGGTTCGGGCAGCATCGTTCCGCAGTGCCTCGAGCCGGAATTCGACGATTTCTTTCTGGAACTCAGGATATTTCCCGTTCACGTAAGCCATGCGATCTGCGGCGATCTGGTAATGCTCAAGCGCATCGAGCCATTCTCCCTTCCCGGATTGAGCTAAAGCCCGGGTGTAGGCAACCACCCCCTGATACCACAAATCCTCGGCCACGGAACCTTCCGGCTTGGATTGAGCGCCCCCTGCGAAAAGCAGAAATGCAGAAATCCAGTTGAGCCAAGAACGAAACATGAGGAAAATTACACTAATTATGAAAAACAGCAAAGCTGAACCTTTGCTGCGAACATTTCGCCCCACAAAAAAGCGACTTCTTCGCGAGGAAGCAGTCGCTCTTTCACAAACTCCCGATGAGGGGAGCAGGTTCAGGCA
Organism: Verrucomicrobiales bacterium; assembly: GCA_020852405.1. Classification (GTDB taxonomy): domain Bacteria; phylum Verrucomicrobiota; class Verrucomicrobiia; order Verrucomicrobiales; family DEV007; genus JACKQE01. The sequence goes on along the minus strand of JADZAX010000278.1, from coordinate 6,692 downwards.
ATCAAGCGTCTTTGGCCTTCTTGGACTGCTTGACCTGCATGGCTTGCTTACCGATCCGGCCACGAAGGTAGTTCAGCTTCGCACGCCGGACACTGCCCTTTTGAACGACTTCAACTTTGGCGACCTTGGGGGAATGAATCGGGAAGACACGTTCCACGCCTTCGCTGTTGGAGATTTTCCGAACCGTGAAGGCTTGGTTGACACCAATGCCGTGCCGGGAAAGAACGATACCCTGGTAGATCTGAATACGTTCTTTGCCGCTTTCAATGACGCGCGTATGGACTTTGACGGTGTCTCCGGGACCGAAATCCGGCACATCGCTCTTCAGTTGTTCGCGCTCGATTTTGTCGATGACGTTCATGGTAGTGTCTTGGAAATGGGGGACGGGCGTCCCTGGGGTTTGCGTTTCGCCTCTTGCCGAAAGGGTCGACTTCCGCGAAGGAGACCAAGTCCGGTGCACCCGAAAGGCGCGGCGGAGGGATGGAATCTTTACTCCCGAATCATCCGAAAGCAATGAAAATTCGTAACATTTTTCTTGCAAGATCTCCAAGTTCCGCCTAGACTATCGCCCTTCCAAGGACCGGGGACTCCCCGATCCATGTGGGAAACAATCTGGTATGGAGCGGTAGCTCAGTTGGTTAGAGCGCCGGCCTGTCACGCCGGAGGTCGCGGGTTCAAGTCCCGTCCGTTCCGCCAGTAGTTTCCTGATCTTTTCAAAGGGATCAACTTTCAGTTCCGCCTCCTAAAAGTTTGGTTTGGGGTGAAACAACTTCCCCCAGTGGGATCTGTTCGATTCTGCCTGACCAACCATGCGTTGGACGGGACAATTTCAGCGGTCACCAGCACCTTGCGTTTCGCAGCCGCCCATTCCGGCTTGTTCCAGCTCCCTGTCTATACTGATGCCTGACCACGTCCGGCCGAGTGGCCGGATCCCCGGTTCCGCAGGGGAGACAGCCCTCACCGAACGAGGGGAGAAGGGCGGCGATCAAGCCAGAATGGAGCGCACCACTTTACCCGCCGTATCGGTGAGCCGGAAATCGCGACCATTGAAACGATAAGTGAGGCGTTCATGGTCAACTCCCATCAGGTGCAGAAGCGTGGCGTGGAAATCATTCACATGAACCGGATCCTGCACAATGTCGAATCCGAGCTCGCAGGTTTCGCCATGGACCTGCCCCCCTTTGATGCCACCTCCGGCCATCCAGAAGGAAAAGCAGTTTTTGTGATGCTCCCGTCCATAACTGCCGTTTTTTGTGCTGATGAGCCCCTGGGAATAGCAGGTGCGACCAAACTCGGTGCCCCAGATGACGAGCGTGTCCTTGAGCATGTCCCGCTGTTTGAGGTCGCGGATAAGGCCTGCGCAGCCGAAATCCACCTCCTGAGTGTTGCCTTTCATGGCCTCAGGAAGGGCCCCATGGTGGTCCCATCCCGGATGGTAGAGCTGGATATAACGCACTCCCTTCTCGGCCAAGCGCCTCGCCAACAGGCAATTCCTGGCGAAAGAGCCTGTTTTGTCCACATCAGGGCCGTAGAGGTTTTTGACATGCTCGGGTTCCCCGGAAATGTCAGTCGCCTCCGGCACGGAAGCCTGCATGCGGTAGGCCAACTCAAACTGGGCGATGCGGGATTCGATCTCGCTCTCCCCGCGCTCGGCCATCTCGAGAGCATGGAGTTCCCCCAAACGGTTGAGTGATTTGCGCTGCAATTCCCGGCTGATGCCCGGAGGAGTGCCCAGATAGAGAACCGGATCATTCGCCGACCGGAACTGGGTGCCCTGATATTTTGAAGGCAGGAATCCATTGTCCCACAGTCGGGCCGAAAGCGGCTGATCGACCCCACGGTTCGAGACCATGACGATGAATCCGGGAAGGTCCGCATTCTCGCTTCCAAGACCATAGGTGGTCCAAGACCCGATGCAGGGACGCCCAGGCAACTGGGAACCGGAGACCATGAAGATCATTCCCGGGTCGTGGTTCACCGCATCCGAGTACATGCTGCGGATCACACAGATGTCGTCGACCACTTTTCCGGTCTCTGGCAGCAGATCGCTGATCCAGGTGCCGCACTTTCCTTGTTGGTGGAAGGGAGCAAACGAATTGACCAATTGAAAGCGGGCCTGATTATTGGACATGCCAAGCAGTCCACGCTTGCGATATGACTCGGGCAGCTCTTCGGAATGACGCTTCGCCAATTCAGGCTTGTGATCGAAAGTCTCGAACTGGGAAGCCCCTCCGCTCATGAAGAGAAAGATGACCCTCTTGGCTTTGGGTGCAAAATGGGGCAACCCGGGGAGACCATGCAGGATGCCGCCCTGCTCACCTTTGGCGGAGGCCCCTCTTCCGAGCATTTCAGCCAAGGCCAGACTTCCCAACCCTCCTCCAAAACGGGAAAGCATGGATCGACGGCTCCAGCAGGGAACATCTGACTGAGGAAAGTGTTTCACGCCTGGTAATGTGGAAAGAAAATCAAAGCTTGCACAAACAACCATCGTATCCAAAAAGCATCCGCACCATCACCGTCGTGGCGGCAACTTCGACCGGAGACAAGGCGGCATCACTCTTGCTGTCACCGTTTTTCTCCAGCAAGTCTCGCGCCGCCGACGTTTCTGCGGCGTAACCTGCTCTGGCATCGGCGATAAAACCCGCAAGCAGTGTCTGTTGCTCCGGGCTGGGACGGCAACCGGTCAGCGCCCGGAAGGCCAGCACGGCACGGCAAGCATCGTCCTGTGGACCGGTCCCCGGATGGTCCCGGACCAGTTTTTCCGCCAAGACGCGGGCCGCCTCGACGTATTGCGGGTCATTCTGCACGACCAACGCCTGCAGGGGGTTGGCGGAGCGCTGCCGGCGCACCTGACAAAATTCGCGTGACGGCGCATCGAAGATGGTCATGCTGGGCGGGGCCATGGTCTTCCTCCAAAAACTGTAGAGACTGCGGCGGTATAGTCCGATCCCGGTGTCCACATGATAGGAATGCTGGGTTCCCCCTTCCTCCCAGAGCCCTGCCGGTTGGTAGGGCTTGACACTGGGGCCGCCGATCCTGCCCGCGAGCAGACCTGAGACGGCCAGCACCTGGTCACGCAGCTGCTCGGCTGTGAGCCGGTTGCGGGGCCCCCGCGCCAGCAGGCGGTTGTCCGGATCCTCCACCAGCAATTTGTGGTCACTGGGCAGGGAGGATTGTCGATAGGTGCTGCTCAGGGAGATCTCACGGCAGAGCGCCTTGACATTCCACCCGGTGTCTTGGAAATGAAGGGCCAACCAATCGAGCAGCTCCGGATGACTTGGCAGTTCACCCTGAGTGCCAAAATCTTCGGAGGTTCCGACAATGCCTTTGCCAAAAAAGGTCTGCCAAAGCCTGTTGACGGCCACCCTTGCCGTGAGGGGATGATGCCCATCAGTGAGCCATTTGCCGAAGCCCAAGCGGTTCCTGGGGTATTCCTGAGGCATCGGAGGAAGCACCGCCGGAGTGGCCGGGCTGACGGGCGCCCCCCTTTTGTTCCACTGGCCCCGCTCCAGCACATAAGTCTGCCTGCGCGGGGACATTTCTTTCATCACCATCAGCTCCACGCAACCCGACACGAGCTGGTTTTCCCGGTCCCGGAGGGATTTGATCTCGCCGCTTAGCTGGCGCCAGGGTTCATCGATTTCCCTGAGATACCAGGCAAACCACTCCGCCTCCCCACGGTCCTCCAGATCCCCGTGAACGTGGGCCACTTCGGGGGGCGTCAGTTCCCGGTCGAAGACTTGGATTTCATCCAAAGCTCCCTCCCGGAACCCTTTGGAATTGATCCGTCCCCCCAATGTCAGGTAGACATTTTCCACCACATTTGCGTCAGCGACCTGCTCTGGATCGAAATCCCCCCATTCCTGGAGGTAGAGGATGTCCTTGTAGAGATGGTCGCGCTCAACCTCGCATTCGACCGGCTGACCATCGACATACAATTTCATCCCCGCAGCCTTGCTCGAACCGTCATAGGTTGCGGCAAGGTGTGTCCACTTGCCCACGGTCAGTGCCTGGGCAGCGCGGATGCCGATGCCGTTCCCCGGCCAGAAATGAGCCATCCGGAAGACCGGTTGGTTGTTTTCAATGGAGATTTCATACCCCCTGTGGGCAGCCTCCAAGGCAGACCGGGTGCGGTGCAGGATGACCGCTTCATCCACGGGAATGTCCAGCTTCACCCAGACCGCAAGACTGAAGGGGTCCGTCCGGCCAAATTCCCCCGAGTGGCTCATCGTTCCCCCATTGTCACCATTGAATCCCAGCGCCTTGCCCAACCCCGGAGGACCATCGACCAATCTTGCTTTCTTCATGAGTTCCCCCTTTGAATCGGGTCGCACCAGATTGGTGAATCCACGACGATCATCGAGCAACTCCTCGAAGTTAAAATAATCCACCGGGGAGGCCTCCGTCGCTGCGGGTCGGGGCTTGGAGAACAAGCCCGCCAAACGAGTCAGTGCCGACGGAGGACCGCTCCGCGAGGGAGGGCGGTGTTCCTTGAGCCATGCGTGAAACCTCGTTTCCGCTTCGGACTTGAGAGCCTCACGGTCGTTCACCTTTCGTTCGATTTGACGGAGCAAATCCGCGCGCAATGCTTCCTCCGCCGCGTCCTTGTAGACGTATGTGCTGGGAGGCGGGATGCCATTGGTGAAACGGCAGTAAAGGCCCAACTCGTCGATGTTGTCGAAAAAGGCCCCCATGCTGTAATAGTCCTTCATCGACAGTGGATCGAATTTGTGGTCATGGCATTTGCAGCATTCCATGGTCAATCCCATGAAGGTGGCCGCATTGGTTTTGACGCGATCCGAGACATGCTCGCAGCGAAATTCTTCCTCATTGCTGCCGGCTTCGTTCATTTGCACGTGGAGACGGTTGAACGCGGTCGGGACAATCTCATGCAGTGTGGGGTTGGGGAGGAGATCCCCCGCAGTCTGGAGAAGGATGAACTGGTCGTAGGGAAGATTTTCATTGAAGGCCCCAATCACCCAGTCCCGGTATGGCCAGGTCACACAGTCGAAATCTTCATGACGACCGTAGGTATCTCCATACCGCGCCAGATCGAGCCAGTCATTGGCCATCCTCTCCCCATAGACCTGGGACGCCAGCAACCGGTCAACCACACTCTCGAAGGCCGTTTCTGACGGATCCGCCAGAAAGGAGTCGATTTGGGCCAAAGTGGGCGGAAGACCAGTGAGATCCATCGTGACCCGCCGCAGCCAATGTTCACGATCGGCAGCAGGTGCCGGTTGGATGCTTTTTTGATCCAGCTTGGCTTTGACAAAGGCATCAATCGGAGAGCGGACCGGGAAATCAGGGGTCCCCATGGTTTCCGGCACAGGAGGTGCCTGCGGTTGGAGGAAAGCCCAATGCACTTCATAGTGGGCCCCTTCATCGATCCATCGCCTCAGGAGTTCTTTCTGAGCCACCGTCAAGGGTTCGCCCTTCCCGGGAGGAGGCATGGTCTCATCAGGGTCGTCTGACAGAAGACGGACGACCATTTCACTGGTGGCCGATTGGCCGGGAATGATGGCTCCTGTTTCCACAGCGTTCTCCCGGATATCCAAACGCAGGTCGGCCTTGCGTTTCACCGAGTCCGGGCCATGGCAGTTCAGGCAATGACGGGAAAGAAGAGGCCGGATTTCGGCATTGAAGCCGACCGGAGGTAACGGTTCCGCAACGGCTTTTCCGGCTGCAGCGATGAGGCTGGCAACGAAAAAAACCTTCAAATATACAGACGACTCAAAAACCTTGAGATGGCCAACCATAGAGGCGAATCATCCTGTCGCTGACATAGATCCAACAGGAGGAATTCAAGAATCGCGAGATTATCCTCGAATCGCCTGTTTTCAAGCCCTGATTTTAAGCGCTGGTTTCAACCAAAAAGAGACCGGAACCCTCCTACGGAACTGGAATCGGCGGAGGAGGAATACGCGTGCTGGATTCTCCGCTGGGCACAGGAGGCGGGGGGATGCGGGTCGTATCGTCTGGTATCACTGGCGGAGGAATTCGGGGATCGGACTTGGGGACGGAACCGACCGGAGCCGGCATCGTTCCAGTCGGGGGCAGCAACGGTGCTTGGGGGTCAATCACCGGAGGCGGCACCAGCGGTACTCCCCCGGGAGGAGGAACTAAAGGGACATCCGTCACATCAGGAGGCACGGCATTGGGCGCATAGGAGTCCGAAATGTTGAGGGAAGTCCCTTTTTGGCCTTTCATCCGGGAAATCCAAATGGTGCGAAGCACTTCACCCGTCTCGCCGGAAAGAAAGATCGTTCCAGTCAGTCGTTTGTTGGCATCGATCAATTCCAGTTTCCAGATCGGCTCACGGGAAAACTCCCTTGCTTTCAGGAGGTAATTCAGATGGTCGAATCCCACCCGAGCTTTGCGGGCCTCGCTCTCGGCAATCGTGAAAGCAGCAAGGCTGTCGACTTTCAGATCTTTGGGATGAATGAAACCGTCGGGCGGCTTGGTCGGGTAAAATTCATCGACGGGCCCCTCGTCACTGGTTTCACCTTTTCTGTTAACCCAGTAATACCTAAGATTGTACGGGGAGTTCTCATCGAACACCACGGCCTCCCATTCCTCGGGTTGGGAGACGCCATCCGTGCCCCGCAAGGCCACGATCCCTTGAAATCGCTGCGCCCCAAACCGCATTTCCAAAAACTCCAAGGCCCTCCGCGAAGAGACACCTTCCTCCT
>JADZAX010000277.1 GCA_020852405.1 Verrucomicrobiales bacterium | reverse complement strand
TAATCCTTTTGCGGGATGGGGTCGAATTTGTGGTCGTGACAGCGCGCGCAGCCCGTTGTCAGGCCCAGAAAAGCCCGTCCCACGGTGTCGACCTGGTCGTCAATCTGATCGAGGGTGAACTGCTCACGGTCCTTCTCATTCAGATCCATTGAGCCGAGGGCGAGGAGTCCGGTGGCGATGGTCCTTTCGTCGTGTTGGGCGGGATTTCCCGCTGGCATGAGGTCCCCTGCGATCTGTTCGCCGATAAAGACGTGGTAGGGCTTGTCATGATTGAACGAGTCGATGACATAATCCCGGTAACGCCAAGCGTAAGGGAAGGGCACGTTCCGGGTTTTTCCCACCGAGTCTGCGTAGCGGGCCACATCGAGCCAGTGACGTCCCCACCGTTCGCCGAAACGCTCCGAGGCGAGAAGGCGGTTCACCACTTTGGCGTAAGCCTCGTCCTCCGGGGCTGGATCCCGCACGAATGCATTGACCTCCTCCACGGTCGGTGGCAGCCCGATGAGATCCAGCGAGACCCGGCGGATCAGCGTGAAGCGGTCGGCGTCAGGCGCCGGATGGATCCCCGCTTTCTCCTGGGCTGCCCGGATGAAATGGTCGATGCCGTCTTTGGCCCAGGCGGTGTCCGTGATCTTGGGGAGAGGAGGATTCGTCACCGGCCGGAACGCCCAGTGTTGCCGTCCCTTCACCAGATCGATTTCCTTTTTCTCCGCCACCTGACCAGCCCGGGGATCCGGAGCTCCTCGCTGGATCCATTCCTCCAGAATGGTAATGTCAGCCTCGTTGAGTTTGTATTTCGGCGGCATCTGGAGATCCTGATTGCTGTAGCGGACCGACTCGATGAGGAGTGATTTCTCAGGATGTCCGGGTTCGATGACTTCACCGGAGTCTCCTCCGGCCATCCATCCCGGGCGGGAATCAAGGTGCAGACCACCCTTGATGCTTTTGCCTTCTTTGGCATGGCATTCATAGCAGTGTTTCGACAGCAAGGGACGGACCTTGTTTTCGAAAAAAGCAGTGTCCGCCGGGCTCAAGGGAGCGGGGGTGTCAGCTGCCAGCAATCCCGCGCCTCCTCCAGCAAGGAAAGCCAGGGCGCAGAAAAATCGGGTGGCGGAGGTCATGGTGGTGTGAAACGATGGAATCACGAAAGGGCTCTCATCGTCAACCCCAAAGGCCTCGGGCAGTTGCGCGGGCCGCACTCTGTCAGGAATTTATTTTGGACCCGGTCCCGTCGGGATTCCGACTTGTCTCCATCCCTGCCTGTCAGCGCGTGACCGTCGAGGGAATCAATGCCGGGACCGCAGCGCCGCGCGGAGGCTTTCCACTTCTTCGAGGAGATCGCAGAGGAGTTTCAGGGCGGGGGTGCTCATTTCATACTGCCGTGCCAGATGGTCGATGCGGCGGAGAGTGCAGAGGGTGGCATCGTCAAAAAAGATTTCCTCCTTTCGGGCCGCGGTGGGACCCGACGGGAGTAGGCCTTCCTCCCGGTAGTGTAGAATCGTCTGCGTCGCGATACCGGTGATTTCGGCGACCACCTCAAGGCTGTAGTGGGCATCGAGATCCGGCTCGATCAGGGGAAGGGGAGGATGAGATTCGTTCATGGTGAACAACGGTTCGAGGTCTCGGCGGGGACGGATCAGGTGGGCGCGGAACCCCGGGGGTGAAAACGGGAAACGAGGCGGAGTTTTTCCCACAGTTCCTGTTCTTCCGGAGTCAGTTCGGTGGGCAGTTCCACTTCCACCACGACAAAGAAGTCTCCCCGTTCTCCGGTTTTGCCTTTCGGCAGGCCCCGTCCCCGCACCCGCAGTTGTTTCCCGTTTTCGGTTCCGGGAGGACTGCGCATTTTGATGGAACCATCGAGGGTTTTGACGAGCACCTCCGCGCCGAGGACGGCCTCCCAAGGGGCGATCGCGAGATCGTGGTAGACGTTCGCTGCTTCTGTCGCGAAGTCGGGGTGCGCTGCATGACGGACTCGCAGATAGAGGTCGCCCGCGGCTCCGCCGTTGCGACCGGGTTCGCCCTGTCCCGGCACCCGGATGCGCCGGCCATCGGTGGCTCCGGGAGGAATCCTCACCTGGAAGGAATGGGTCTCCACCGCCCCAGTCCGGGCGTTCCTCATCTGGAGGGAGATCGGCCGGGTGGTGCCGTGCATCGCCTCCTCCAGCGTCACTAGAATGTCTCCTTCCACATCGCTGCCCCGGCGGGGGCGGTTACCTGCCGCCTCTTGGGGATCAAAACCTTGTCCTCCGCCACCGGGATGGCCGTAGCTGGTCCCTCCACTGAAATACTGCTCGAAAAAGTCACTGAACCCCGTGCCGCCGAAGTGGAATTCCGTCCCTTGGTCGTTTCCGCTCCATTCGTAGTTGCGACCCTGAGCCGCCCCGGCATTCCCTCCCCAGCCCGGCGGGGGCATTCCCGCATCGGCTTCCTGCCACCGTGCGCCGAGGGAATCGTATTTTTGGCGCTTCTCGGGATCGCTCAGAACTTCGTGCGCTTCATTGATCTCTTTGAATCTGGCTTCCGCTCCGACTTTTTCTTTGGCGACATCGGGATGGTGTTCCCGGGCGAGCTTGCGGAACGCTTTTTTGATGTCCGCGGCACTGGCCTCACGGGGGACACCGAGGACGGCGTAATAGTCTTTGAAATCGACGGACATGGAAGACAGCGGGAATAGGGGATTCTCCAACGTGCAGCGTTCCTCTCACTTTGCAAGGCCCGTGCCTGAGGGCCGGGGACGCCTCGTCATGCACAAAATGCATTCCGCAACATCGTCCGAAAACAGGTTCTGCAGAATGTCGTGCGCATCCTGAAGGTGGGGGCCTTCCTGATCGATTCAGAAAAAGTTTGGCTTTTCAGGTCATCAAATCCGATTTAAATTCATCTTCTTGTGTCGGTTCAAGCTTCCATGCCCTTCGGGCCTTTCCTGATTCGCCATTCGGACGTTGTCCTCTGCGAGGCGGTGAAGGCCGGCAAGAAACAAACCGCCACGAACCTCCCCCCACACGTTTAACCTGCCGTCAGTTGGGCCGCTGGCGGCTCTTCCGATGGTTTTTGTTTGTCCTCAGAAGAAAATGAAAAAGCTCCTGATCTTGTCCCTGTGCGGTTTCCTCAGTCTCACCGCCCGTTCCCAAGAAGCATCCGCCGACCGTCCCTCCTACTGGGCGCAGCCCATCCAGCTGGAAGGGGTTCCCAATCTGCACCAGATCGGGCCGGGCCTCTACCGCAGTGCCCAACCTTCCTCTGATGGCATGCAGAAACTCAGGGAACTGGGTGTCGGGAAGGTTCTGAATCTCCGCTCCCTCCACTCCGACCGGGACGAGTTGGACGGCACCGGTTTGGAATACGAACACATCCGCATGGTGACCTGGCATCCGGAGCGCGAGGACATCTTGCGCTTTCTCCGCATCGTCAGTCAGCCGAACCGGGCGCCGCTGCTGGTCCATTGCCAGTATGGCGCGGACCGTACCGGCATGATTTGCGCGGTCTACCGCATTGCGGTGCAGGGATGGTCCAAAGAGGCGGCGATCCAGGAAATGACGCAAGGTCAGTTCGGATTCCATCAGGTCTGTGAGAATCTCCTCGATTGGATTCAGGCTCTGGATGTGGAATCCTTGCGCAAAGAGGCTGGCATCACCTCGCTGGCCCAGCAAATGTCGCCTGACCCCACCCCCGGTGCCACCATCTTGGTGGCGAACACCAAGGGATAGGCCTTGGACCAGGAGGGCTGCTCCAGCCTTCGTTTCCAGGAAAAACGGGTGGTCGGATCAGGGAGCGGTGCGCTCGATGCAGACTGCTTTCAGGTAGCGGGCTTCGGGAAACGATGCCGGATGATCGGCCGGGTGCTCCGAAGTCCAGCATTCCCGCCAGCGATCGCCACATTCCCGGCGTACCGCCCCGCTGACGACGGCGTGGAAGGTGCCCGGATCCACGTGGGCCGAGCAAGAAGCTGCTACGAGTATGCCCCCGGGCCGGAGGCGGCGCAGGGCGAGTGTCGTCAGTCTTTCGTAGGCGGCCAGAGCGCCTTCGCGCTGGCTCTCCCGCTTTGCGAGCGACGGGGGGTCGACCACGATGAGATCATAGGTCAGATCAGCCGGCGCTTCGTCCAACCAGTCAAAGACATCGGCCTGAACCGCTTCGCGCCGGGCGGCGGCCACTTTGGGCTTGGCGGCATTGAGAGCGAAATTCCGCGCTCCACTCTCCAGGGCATGCGCGCTGATGTCGAGATCGGTCACCGAGCGGGCACCGCCCCGCGCGGCATGGAGGGAGAATCCACCGGAGAAGCTGAAGGCGTTCAGCACATCCCTTCCGGCGGCGACGTTTCCGACCCGGGCGCGGTTCTCGCGTT
>JADZAX010000276.1 GCA_020852405.1 Verrucomicrobiales bacterium | reverse complement strand
CGTTTGGGCTGGCAAAAAGATCGGTGGCAAAAAACAGGATCATTCTCCTGCCCTCATTCTCCTGCCAATGATCCATCCGCTCCGTTCTGCCACTCTGTTGAATTCCAAGGCAGGATAGGCAGGAGAATGGGGGCAGAAGAATAAGCTCTGGCGGGGTTCATTCTTCATCCTTCATCCTCCCGCATTCACCCATCACCCTCGGGCCGTATGCCGGGGACCCGTTGTCCGTGGATCACATCATCCCCTTCGCCGAGGCTCCGCAGTTGGATTGTTGTTCTTGGGGCGCGAGTTTCGGCGGATCTCAGTTCCTGCTTAGCCATAAGTGCCGAAGCTTGATCGGAGGGGCTGGCTGAGCGTTCTCCACATAATGGAAGCCTCGTTCATGCTGGGTGATATGCGCTTTCTCAGCAAAGGAAACGGCGGGGGAGTGGCGGCAAGGAACGGGCAGCCGCCTGACTTTGAACTCTTCCCCTCGGGCTTCGAGTGTCTCGAATAGCTTGGGATCGATGGTGTAGCCGGGGCTGGCATAGCCGACCATCAAGGCGCTGGTCATGGCCCAGGCGTATTCGCCACGAATGAACCGGGCAATGCCTTTTGCACCGTAATGCACGCCAACGGTGTGAACTGCATCCACGGGCTTGCACTCGATGAAGAGCCAGTCCTGTGTGTTGCGGTAAACATCATTCCGCCCGGCGATCCCCACCAGCAAGTCAGGCATTTTGTCGAGGTTAGTGCCGTCGTAGTTGCGAACTTTGGACTCACGAGTCACCACGGTGAAATGGTCCCGGTCAAAACCTTCTACGATGCCCCGATGAAAGACCTCGTCATACATCACCTCATACAGCTCGTGAGTGGCTGGATCTTCGTCGGCGGTCTGGATGTTATGCCGGGGGCGCGGGTTGGCTTTCAGTCTCTGCCAGGAAACCCGGATGGCTTCTTCCACGATCAAGAAGACCGCGAGCGGCAGAGGCTTGTGAGGCAGTTCGACCTCGTCGCGGTAGAATCCGTAGCCCATGAATCAGTCCTCAAAATGGGCCATGTAGTCACGGAGAACATCCGCCCCGAGCAATCGCGCCCGGCTGGGGGTCCAGTAGCGATACTGGCGCAGGATGGCTATCAAGAGACCGCCTTCGATCTCCTCAATGATCTGGGTGGCTCCGGTCTGATTGGCGAGAGGGATCACCTTGGTCTGGAAAAGCTCGGTTGGCTCCGCAGCCTGAATGCCTTTGCTCGTCAGGGTGAAGGCAACAAAGGGACTCGTCAGGTCTTCCGAGGGCTTCCAGAGGGCGATCTCTGGTTGCTTGCCCAAAGCTTTGAAGAATGGCCGCAGGTAGGATTCCAGGCGCTTGAAGAAGATGGTGCGCTCAGGTTTCGTTGGGAGCTGACTGGCACGCTTGCCCAGCTCGTCATTGGGTTCCCGCACCTCGAGTGTGTCATTGATGACTTCGACATCCGATGTGCTCAGACCGTAAAGCTTGCCAAAGAAGGTGTCGATGTCAGGGAAGACGGTGCGGTCTTCTTTGATCAAGCGGGAGGAAAGCGATTTCACTTCATCTCGTTGCGCCTTATCGACTTCATCAAAAGGGAAGAACGGGCATTTATCCAGGTCAGCCTTATCAATGTTGGGGCGCTCAAAGCCGAGTTTACCGCTCGTCATTAACGCATAGTGCAACCAGAGCTGGCTGTGAACGAACAACTGAAGATAGCGAACCAAGAGCCTGCCGTCCCGATTGCTGCTGGCGGAGTATCCGTGAAAACTTTCATTGTAGGCAAGATCGGCGTCGCAAATCAGCGCCCAACCCAAAGTTCGGTCAGGCCCTGGAGACTCTTTGACAAGAGCGAGAGGCCCACGGTAAACCATCAATGGGTCAGGCTTCTTTTCTTTAATGCGGGTTCTAAATGCCGTCTCATGCGGGAAGTTTTCCAACTGCGCCACATCCACCTCAAAGCGAAACCTATCCGTTGAGTTGAGGTCTGGCAGCTCTTGAAGCTTTTTCGCAGGTTTCCGTTCGCTTTGGCTCTCCACGATTTGATAGCCCTTGCTACTGGCTAGCCCCATCTGTGTTTTCCAGTAAAGATCAAAGACTATTGTTTGAGCGGATCTAACCTTCCGCACCACTTCCACGTCCAGAGCCGTGCCCACAGCGAGCGTCTTCCATAGCCACGGCTCTTCGATGGTCTGGTCAATATCGACAAGCTGCGCGGACTTGGAATCAATGCGCATCTCGCCGAGGCTGTTGGCGTGCAAGTCGGTGTGTGGAGAGATGAAATGCAGGCGGTGATGTGGCTTTGGCCGCTGGTTCCGAGCAAAGAGCAGCATGAAGGGCTGGTCCATGTCCGGCCAGACCTGGGTCTTGCGGAGGTTGGAGCAGTTGATGATGCCATTCACCTCCAGCAGGCGGAAGAGTGTCTGACGGGTTACTTCTGCCATAGGTCCTTGTTTGAACAAGGTGCGGGCGGGCAGCGCCATGGCAATGCGTCCGCCAGGTTTGCACCATTCCATGGACTTCCACACGAATGGGAGGTCGGGGACGCTATCAGGATTCTTGTAGGTCTTGCCCATCCCTGGATCGAGACGGGTCACGATGGCCTTGCTGACTTCATCGAGTTCCTTGGAAACCTCGGGATAGTCTGAGCCGATGTTGGTCCAAGGCGGATTACAAAGGATGAGGTCGAACCGGCCATTGAAGCGGTCACCCACATGTTCCCCGATGCTGCCGACGACGGAGCCTTTTTCTTTGTCATCCTCTCTGCGCCAATCAAAAAGGATGGCGTTTCTGCCTTCGCAGAGAGCTTTAAACTTCAGTTTTTCTGGAGGGGCCGGGTCAGGATCGAGTTCAATCGCGGTGAGGTAGAGGCTCAATGCGGAGAGCTTGAGGGCGGAATCGCAGATGTCGAAGCCAACGAGTTGGTTTTCCAAAATGCTCCGGATGGCACGAGTATCAGGACGCTCTTTGGTGTGCTTCCACAGCTCGCGGTAGAGACGACGAAATGCGAGCACAAGGAAAACGGAGGCTCCGCAGGCAGGGTCGAGCACCTTGGCGGCATGCGCTTCCTTTAGATTGTCGAATGCCTCGCCGACGAGAGTGGCTGCGATGTTACGCGGTGTGTAGTGGACGCTGGTGTTCTGAGAGAGTTCACGGTTCCACTTCCACGAGAGCTTTTCATAGACTTGGCTCAGCAAGCCCACTGGAATATGAGCGAAGTCGAGGTGGCCCCAGTTGAACTTCGGCGCGTCGAAGTT
>JADZAX010000275.1 GCA_020852405.1 Verrucomicrobiales bacterium | reverse complement strand
GGGTCTTCGTGACCGGAGAACTCTCCGGCACGGCGGATTTTGGAAGCCACTCCCTGGTGTCGGCGGGCAATCTTGATTTCGTCGTCGCCAAAATCGATGCCGATGGCAAGGTCCTCTGGGCCAGCCGGGCCGGCGGCGACGCCATCGATCGCGGCTACGGGGTCTCGCCGGCGCCGGACGGCGGCTGCTATGTCACCGGGCATTTCCAGAGCGCCACGATCCAGTTCGGTGACACCCTGCTGACCAACAGCGGGGATTATGACTGGTTCATCGCCCGTTACGACGCCACCGGAGCCTGCCTCTGGGCCCGCAGCGCCGGAGGCATGGCTTATGATTACGGGCATGGCATGGCGACGGATGCGGAGGGGAACGCGGTGGTCGCGGGTTCCTTTGCCGGCAGCGGAACCATCGGAGGGGAAACGATCGGAGAAACGGCCGGGCGCAGCGCCATCCTCGCCAAATATTCACCCGATGGAAACCTCCTCTGGGCCCGTTCCTCCGGCGGCACCGGCAGCAACAGCGGAAACAATGTCTGCGTGAATCCCAAAACCGGGGACATCCACCTCTGCGGCCATGTCCAGGGACAAACGAGCTTTGGGGAGATCAAATTGGATCGCTGCCAAGTCCAGGAGCCGTTCGTCGCCACCTATGACAGCTCGGGCAAGGTCAAATGGGTGCGGCTGCTTGGCGGAGCCTGCGCCGGCCTGGCAACTGGGGTCGCGGCCGACGACCAGGGTCAGATTTATCTCTCCGGAATGGGCAAAGGCACATTCCGAGCCGGGAAAGACGAGGAGACCAGCCGGGGAGACTACGACTTTTTTGCCGCCGCCTTCTCGTCCTCCGGCAAAGCACTCTGGGTCCACACCGGGGGCGGTGCCGGCGTGGATTACGGGCTCGGCATCGCCTCCCGCCCGGGAGGCGGCTGTGCGCTGACAGGAGAAATCGCGCAGCAAAGCGATTTCGCGGGTCACACCCTGGCCGCGATCGGTGAGCGGGATGCCATCGTGATATCCCTGCAGCCCGATGGCAGGATCGCCACCGCGAGCGTGTTGGGAGGGAAGGATCACGATCTGAGCTACGCGATCACCTCGGTCAGCGATGGATCCCTGGTCATTGCAGGCGCCTTCCGCAACACAACGACCTTTGGAAGCACCACCCTGACCACTTCAGGCAAAGGCAATGACATCTTCATCGCCAAAGTGAGGCCCTGAGATACAGGGACCCGGTGGCTCCCGGGAGCAATTCCCCAAATTTCTCCGTGACAAACCGGCAGGCTGCGCTTTTTTCGCAGGTAGGTTTCAAGCAAACCATCCATCCTGCCCCGCTTGGCACCTTCGACCTGATGAGCGAGTTTCCCCGGATCCCCCCCGCCACTCTCACCAATCCTTTTTACGCCGGCTCGGTGCAGCAGCTCCATGAGGTGCCCGGCGATGATTCCGTGATGGTCATGCGCACGACCAATGCGGGCTCGGTGTTCGATGTGGGAGCGATCTTTGAAATCCCCGGCAATGACCTCGCCCGGGCCATTTTCCGCCACGTGCTTTACACCAAGCTGGGACAGCCGGAGGTCTGGCAACGCGTCGCTGAGGCGATCCGGGCGGACATCGGACTCGCGGATACCTACCGCGAGGCTCTGCTTGCCGGCGTGATGGACGATCTCACGGCCCACGGAGCCCGCACCCACCATGTGGGCATGCTCGATGGGGAGACCGGGGAGCTCTGCCGCGAAGGTCTGCCGGCCACCCCAAGCACCTGTAACGTCGTGCGACGCTACCGCATCGAGAAACCGGGCCGGCTCGACTTCCTCGGCGCCCACCTCTACGACTATTCAGCCTTTCCCCATCTTGATGGCAATGTGGTGCCGCTGGAGGTGATCGTGCGCTTTGGCATCACGAGCGGCTCCTCGGTTTACCGCAAATACCTCGCGATGAATGAGTCCGCCCGCAAGGGCTTCGAGCTGGAACTCGGGGTTTCGCGTCCCTTGCAAGCTTGGAGCATGCTGGAGCGTCCCATCATCGACTTCACCAGCAAATACGAACCCGAAGACCGCATGGTGAGCAAGCAGGAAGCCGGAGTCATGAGCGGCCTGTCCGGCGCCCAGTTCCGCCGGATCGGACAGCTCGCGGTGCTGGGAGGCTGGGTGGTGCGCCACCTGCTCGAAGAAATCGGGCTGCTGCTGTGGGATTTGAAATGGGAATTCGCCCACGACGGCGACGACCTGGTCTATGTGGACACGATCGACACCGATTCCATTCGGGCGACCAGTTTCATCGACCGAGGTGGCGAGCGGTTCATCATTCATTACAACAAGCAGTCGATGCGGGATTATTTCCGGCTCCTTCGCGGCGACTGGCTGGCGGGGATCGATGACGCCAAAGCACGGGCCAAAACCGAAGGGGTGGCTTTCACCGAATTGCTCAAGGCGGGGCAGGCGGCCGGCACCTACCCTGGAACCCCGCAGGTCAGCGCCGAATTCATCGCCCTCCAGGTCCGCAAGATGAACCTCGTCAGCGCCCACATGCTGGGACAGGCCGAGCCGGAAGCAACGCGCTCCGCCCTGATCGAAGCCGGACTGGCGGAGGTGGAATTCTACGCCGCCGCCGGCAAACTGGAAGATTTCCGCAAACTCAACGGTATTTCCTGATGCCCAACGCCACTTACGAAATCATCGACCGCTTCCAAGAGGCTGGCCCCGCCGACCGGCTGCTCTATGCCCCTCTGGCCGGCAACCTCACCTGCCGCCAGACAAGGTTGTATCATTTTGGTTTCGAAGGGGATCCTGACGCGGTCGAAACCTTTGTGCGCCGCACCCTGCTGGACGGGATCAGCCAGGAACTCCACCATGGAGAGGAACCGGCTCTGACCGGGTTTCGTTTTCTGATCGATTACGGGATGAAAACCCAGGCCTTGGACCTGGAAAAGGAAACCATCAAAGCCTGCCACGCCGGCCTCGGAGATGCCGGATTTTCTCTGACTCAGCTCACCCTGCGGACGCGGGTTTACGTCTTCGGCGAAGGCGCCGCCGACCCCGCGGTGTTTGTCCGGGACATCTGCAACCCGGCGATCCACAGCTGGTCGGTGGTGGCAGCCTGAGTGGTTCCGGTAGGGCTCTACTTCGATTTCCGGGCTGATCAGTCGGCGAGCCAACCTGGATTGGCTCTCGACAGGGGAAGGGCGAATCCTGTATAAAAGTGACAGGACCGCTCGATCACGTCATGATTCCACCACCCCTACCTGCCTCGAAGCCTCCCCTACAGCAGCCGTCCTCGTCCTTGGGCGACGACTTGGGGATGAGGCTCCTCCTCCCCGTAGGTCGGTCGGGATGGGCCATCGCGGCGGGTTATCTGGGGCTTTTCAGCTTTCTGGTGATTCCTGCCCCCGTAAGCCTCATCATTTCGCTGATCGCGCTGGTGGACATCCAGAGAAGCCGGAAGACCGCCCAGCCCAAATATGGCCTGGGTCGGTCCATTTTCGGCCTCATCATGGGGACCTTGGGAACCCTGATCCTCATCTTGGCAGCCGTTTCATCGTTCATCGCCTGACATTACGGTTCTGCCACCTTCAGGGGCGCCGGTGGATTCGGGCGTGCCAATTCCTGTTCCTCATCCCTTTTCTCAAACTTTCCCCGTGACAAACGGGCAGGCTGCGCTTTTTTCGGAGGGAGGTCTTGGACAAACCACCCCAGCCTGCCCCGTCCAGCACCTCGCGACTGATGACCGAAAATCACCGGACTCCCCACGCCACCCTGCCCGCGCCGCCTTTTTACCGCCATATCCCCATCGCGGCGCTCGATGGTGACGCACTCCTGAGCCTGAGCCGTCGCATGAAGCTCTCCCTGAGCCGGGAGGACATGCTGCAAGTGCAGGCCATTTTCACCGACTGGGGCCGTGAACCCACGGATGTGGAGTTGGAGGTCATCGCCCAGACATGGAGCGAGCACTGCAAGCACCGCATTTTCGGCGCCACCATCACCCACACCGGACCGGAAGGGCCGGAGACGATCCGTTCGCTCTTCAAAACGTTCATCAAGGACATGAGTGAACGGGTCTTCGCGCGAAAGCCGGGATTCGTGATCTCCGCCTTTCATGACAACGCGGGCTTCATCCGGCTGGACGACCAGCGGGCCGTGTGTCTCAAAGTCGAAACCCACAACCACCCCTCGGCCATCGAGCCCTATGCGGGGGCGAATACCGGCCTTGGCGGGGTCATCCGTGACATTCTCGGCGCAGGTCGCGGAGCCAAGCCGATCGGATCATTGGATGTCTTCTGCTTCGGTCCTCCCGATGTCAGCCAGGCAGGCATTCGCGGTGAGGACGTGATCCATCCCCTCGGCATCATGCGCGGAGTGGTCCGCGGGGTGCGCGACTACGGCAACCGCATGGGTATTCCCACCGTCTCGGGCGCCATCCAGTTCGACGACGCCTACATTTACAACCCGCTCGTTTTCTGCGGCACCGCCGGAGTGATCGCTATCAAGGACATTCCCAAAGAGGTCCTTCCGGGCCAGTTGATCATTGCGGTCGGCGGACGCACGGGCCGCGATGGGCTGAAAGGAGCGACCTTTTCGTCGGCTGCCTTGGACACCGACAGCCACGCGGAAGACCAACAGGCGGTGCAGATCGGCAATCCGATCGAGGAAAAAAAAGCGGCGGACTTCGTCCTCGCGGCCCGCGATGCCGGGTTGATCGGTTTCATCACGGACTGCGGCGCGGGCGGTTTTTCCAGCGCCTGCGGGGAAATGCTCAGTGAAGGGGGCGGGGAAATCATTCTCGACAACGCCCCGTTGAAAGAGCCCGGCCTCATCAGCTGGGAAGTGTTCATTTCCGAAAGCCAGGAGCGCATGGTCCTTTCGGCGGCCCCGGGACATCTGGAAGCGCTCCAGGCTCTGGCCGATCTTTACGAAACGGAACTGACGGTGCTCGGCAAGGCCGATGGATCCGGCATTTTGAAAGTGCGGCACCACGGTGAAATGGTCTGCGAACTCGACTGCGGAAGGCTCCACGATGCTCCCGTCCGTCATCTGCGGGGACATTTCACCCCGCCAACCGGTCTTCCCCCAGGCGGGGATTTGCCCTGCGATCCTCCGGCGGACCTGCGGCGGATTTTCAGTGATTTCGCCGTGGTCTCCCGCGAGCCCATCATCCGCGAATACGACCATGAGGTGCAGGGCAACACGGTGTTGAAACCGCTTGCCGGAGCCTCGGGAGATGCGCCACAGGACGCCGCCGTGCTGCGGATCGATGGCAGCCACCGACTCATGGCAATGACCCAGGCGCTGCTCCCGGAATGGGGCAAAACGGATCCCAAGGCCATGGGCCGGGCCTGTGTCGATGAATGCTTCCGCCAGTTGGTCGCGGCCGGGGCCGACCCGGACCGCATCGCGCTGCTGGACAATTTCTGTGTCGGCAATCCGGAAGATCCCGACACGCTGGGCGCGCTGGTCGAGAGTGTGAAGGGCCTCTCCGCGCTGGCCGAAGCCTACGGCGCTCCTTTCGTCTCCGGCAAGGACTCGTTCTACAACTACTTCGAAACCGACGACGGTCCCGTCTCGATCCCCCTCACGGTGCTGATCAGCGGCATGGGGATTGTGGAGGACGCCTCCCATGTCACCGGAGCTTCCCTGCGGCGCCCCGACAGTGTCCTCTGCGTTCTCGGCAAGACCTCGGCAGCGATGGGAGGCAGCATTTTCGCCCGGACCAACAGCCACCCGGCCCTTCAGGTCGCCGACTTCGACCATGTTGCCGCGCTGGAACGCTACCGGCGCTACCATCAAGCGGTCACCCAGGGGTGGATCCTCTCGGCCCATGACATCGGCGAAGGTGGGCTGGCGGTAGCTCTCGCGGAAATGGCCTTTTCCGGCAAAGGGGGGATCGAAGTCTCCTTGGACTCCCTCCCTGTGGAAGGCACCGTCGGCCGGGCGGCCCGATTGTTCGCGGAAACGCCCGGACGCCTGATCCTTGAGGTCAGTCCCGGAAATCTGGACGCCCTCACTTCCCACTTCGCCGGCACCGCTTTCGCCACGATCGGTCGGGCCGCGGCCGATCCCTCCCGCCTGTGTGTCGACTGGGGGGATGAACGGGTATTGAATGAAGATCTGGCAGAGCTGAAATCGCTATGGAAAAACGGCCTCACGCCCTACTACTGAAATATCCCGGCACGAACTGCGACGCTGAAACGGCGCGGGCTCTCGAGGCGACAGGATTTGCGACCACCATCCTCCCGGTGTCGCGGCTCGACCGTGACCACCTCGAAGGCGTCAGTCTGGTCGTCTTTTCCGGTGGCTTCAGCTACGGGGACTACATCATGTCGGGCCGGGTCGCCCGTCTTATCACCGAGCAGCGCATTGCTTCGGCCCTGGAGGAGTTCCGGGACCGTGGAGGGTACCTCCTCGGCATCTGTAACGGCTTTCAAATCCTGACCCAAATGGGACTGCTGCCTGCCGGAAGCCTGGTGCACAACACCTCGGGCCGGTTCATCTGCCGCTGGGCCGGACTCGACAAACGGTCGGACGCTGCTCCTCTTTCCTTCCTCCCGGACCATTTCGAGCTTCCGGTCGCCCATGCCGAGGGCCGGTTTGTCACGGCCGATCCGGCCGACGCCGAGCGCTACCTTGCCGAAGGTCTGGCCCCGCTGACCTACACGGACGACATCAATGGATCCTTCGCCGGCATCGCCGGTCTGCAGGACAAAACCGGCCGGGTCTTCGGCCTCATGCCCCATCCGGAGCGCTTCCTGCACCGTGCCGACCATTACGATCCCGATTGGGACGGCGATGCGCAATGGGGCTGGGGTTACCACTTTTTCCGCTCCCTGCACGCCGCCGTGTCGGCATCCTCCCCTGTCCCCTGCCCCGCATGAGTGAATTCACCTACAAAAACGCCGGTGTCGACATCCACGAAGCCGCGACCTTCGTCCATGACATCGGCGCGCTCAGAGCCCGCACCGAGGCGAAACGTCAGCTCATGCAGTCTTTCGGACTGTTTGCCGCCACCTATGACCTCTCCGGCTACCGCGAGCCTGTCATCGTGACCGGATGCGACGGCGTGGGAACGAAGCTGGAACTGCTGCTGCACCACGACCTGCTCGAGATCGCCGGAAAAGACCTTGTGGCGATGAATGTCAACGACGTCCTGACCACGGGCTGCGATCCGGTGATGTTCCTCGACTACCTTGGGATCGGCCACATCGACCGATCCCGCATGGCCCGCCTCATCTCGGGCATGGTGGACTACCTCGAAAGCTGTGACTGCGTCCTCGCGGGCGGCGAAACCGCGGAAATGCCCGGCGTGGTTCCCGACGGATTCATCGAAATGTCCGGCTTCTGCATCGGCGCCGGGGAGAAGACCGCCCTCGTCCAGCCGGAGCGGGTGACGCATGGTGATGTCCTGGTCGGTTACCCTTCAGACGGATTCCACGCCAATGGCTGGAGCCTGGTCCGCAAGGTGCTGGCCGCTTTTCCCGACGAATTCTCCACGGAGGAAATCATCGCCCTGCTCGCGCCGACCCGACTCTACCATGATGTGACGCGGGCCCTCCAGGCGGGGAAGGTCGACATCCGGGCCATGGCCCACATCACCGGTGGCGGCCTGCCGGAGAATCTCGGACGTCTTTTCCGTCCCGGCACCGGGGCCAGACTCAGCATTCCCGCGTGGGAACTCGGCGCGGTTCCCAAAGTGCTCCATCACGTGCCTCAGGAGGATGCCTTGTGGACCTTCAACATGGGCTTTGGGTGGGTCGCCATCGTGCCTCCCGGAGATGCCGACGCCGCCGTCCGATGTCATCCCGACGCTCTCGTCATTGGCGAAATCATCCCCGGCGAAGGCGTCACGGTAGAAGTCAAACGTTAGCACCGGTCCTTTTTTTTGCCGCCCTCCCTCATGAGCGATCCCATCCACCACGAGTGCGGCCTGGCCCTGATCCGGCTCAAGAAGCCTCTGGCCTACTTCCATGAAAAATACGGCTCCGCCCTTTGGGGACTGAACAAGCTCTACCAGATCATGGAGAAGGAGCACAACCGGGGCCAGGATGGCGTCGGCATCGGGTGCTGCAAGCTGGATCCCGACATTGGCCAGCCTTACCTGTTCCGGGAACGTAGCGCCAAGCGCGACTCCCTGAACAAGGTCATGGAGGAGATCTTTGACCAGTATGACAAACTGGTGCGCCGCAATGAAATCGACCCCTCGGACCCGGTCAGTGTGAAACGGAATTTCGATTTTGCGGGAGAGATCCTGATGGGGCATCTGCGCTACGGTACTTCCGGCAGGTTCGGTGAAGGGGGCTGCCATCCCTACCTGCGGCGAACCAACTGGCCAACGAAAACGCTCATGGTTCTGGGCAATTTCAACATGACCAATGCCCGGGATCTGAACCACCACCTGATCAACCGGGGTCAGCATCCCGTGTATGGCACGGACACCCAGACTGTGCTGGAGGAGATCGGCTTCCATCTCGACGAAGCCCACGACGCCATCTACCGGCGGGAACGCGACCGGCTGGAAGGCAAGGAAATTCCCGCGATCATTTCCAAGGAACTCGATCTCTACCGCATTCTTGGCAAATCAGCCGACATCTGGGACGGTGGCTACGCCATCGCCGGGGTGGTCGGCAACGGGGACGCCTTTGTTCTCCGGGCCCCCAACGGGATCCGCCCCTGCCACTACTATGAGACTGACGAGCTGATTGCCTTCGCTTCCGAACGGGTGCCCCTGATGACGGTGTTCGACACTGACATCAGCCAGGTCCATGAATTGCCCCGGGGATGCGCCGCGGTGATGAAACACACCGGGGAAATCACGATCAAGCCATTCACCCCCAAACGGGCTTTGCGGCCCTGCTCCTTCGAGAGAATCTACTTCTCCCGGGGCAATGATCCCGACATCTACGCGGAGCGCAAGAAACTCGGCGACTTGCTGGTGCCACAGGTGCTCCAAACCATCGGAAACGACCTCGAAAACACCGTTTTCAGCTTCGTTCCCAACACTGCCGAGATCGCCTACCACGGGCTGATGGACGGCCTGCGCCGTTTCCGCAGGGATGAAGTGAAACGCTCCATCCAGGAGGCGGTCCGCGGCGGGGACCTCGATGAAAGCCGGCTTGATGACCTCATCCTCCGCAACTGGCCGCGCGGGGAAAAGATCGCCCATAAGGACGTCAAGGCCCGCACCTTCATCACCCAGGAGAAAAACCGCGGACGCATGGTGTCCCTTTCCTATGACATCACCTATGGAGTCATGAAACCGGGCGACAATCTGGTCATCATTGACGACTCCATTGTCCGGGGCACCACCCTGCGCAACTCCATCATCCGCATTCTCTCGCGGACCCAGCCGAAGTCGATCACTGTCCTTTCCACGGCCCCCCAGATCCGCTACCCCGATTGTTACGGCATCGACATGGCCGAATTCCGGAAATTCATCGCCTTTGAAGCCATGTTGAATCTCATCGACAAGCGGCACATGCGGCCGTTTGTCCGGCAGATTTACAACGAGTGCGTGGCGGAGTTGAAAAAGCCGGTCGCAGAAATGCGCAACTGCGTCAAAGCCTTGTATGCCCCCTTCACCAACGAAGAAATTTCGGCCGAGATCGCTCGCATGATCCTGCCCGAAGAGATTCCCTGGTCGGGACCAGTCAATGTCATTTTCCAGACCGTGGAGAACCTGCATCGTGCCATCCCGGTCCACAACGGGGACTGGTACTTCAGCGGAGATTATCCCACCCCCGGCGGATACAAAATCGTCAACCAGTGCTTCCTTGATGCCATCGACGAGCGCCCCGGACGGCCCTACGATGTGATGCTGTGAACCGTCACCGGTTCAGGACTGCGGCGTCAGCGGGACGCAGATCCTGATTTCGTCATTGCGCGCGAAAACGCGGCGATTGGTATAGGCGGGTGGAGGCCACAGCACTTTGCGGACCCCGAAAACACAGGTCGGATCCACCACAGGGGTCCTGACGGTTTCTTCATAGCCTTCCGGATGGAGCCGGGCCCCGATCAGGATGGGAAGATTCATCCTGTTTGAGCCAGGGAGGATATCCACAAGTGCCAGTGCTCCCATTTGGAAAGACTGGCCCTAACGGGAATCACCCGGCACAGGAAAATTGGAAAGGCGCAGTGCCAGCCCTTCCCAAATGTGCTTCACTGCTTTTTATGATCCCCCCTCCCACTCCCCGGTTGTTGGTTCCGGTATTGCTGGGGTGTTTGCTGGCCGTTCCGCCCTTGCGGAGCGCCGACGAAACGCCCGCACCGGTCCTGAAAGCCTCCCAAACCAAAGCACTGGAAGCCCTCGACGGGAAGCGTGCCATTGTCCTGGGACGGGTCCGTGAAGCCCGCAAAACCCCCTCCGGCATCAACAAGATTGCCTTTGAGGACGCCGAGTTCGAACTCGTCGCCTTCAAAAGTGATCTCGCCGCCTTCCCAGACGGGGAACCCGCCGATCTTTTCGCGGGAAAAATTCTGCGTGTCAGCGGAGTCATCCCACTCTACCGCGGGACACCCCAAATCACGCTGACCGAGCCCTCCATGGTCGAGATTGTCGACAGCGACGAGGTTCCCGAGCCGCCCCCGCCGGTCGTGGCGGAAGCCAGACCGATTGCGGAGGCCGGACCCGCTGTCGCTGCGACCAAGGAAACCGCAGCGGAAAAGCCCCGCCCTCCGGTGGATTGGCGGCTCTATTTCAAATGACCCGGTGGCTTGCTCAGCACCGGATGACCGGAGGGCTTTGGATCACTTTCCGTAGCCGCTGGCGGGAGTGCCGTCATCCTTGAGGTGAACGGTCGCCCACAGAATGCCACGGGTGACGAGGTCAAGGTAGCGCGCATCTCCGACGGTCTCGTTGTTGTGACCGATCGTGGTGCTGAAAATGCGGGTCTTGTTCGGACCGTAGAGATTGGTCCAGGCCACCACTGAAGTGGCTTCCTTGCCTTTGGCATTCGGATCGGCCGGCTCGCCTTTTTTGGGTTTGGGCACCTGGATCTGGACCCCGATGGCCAGAGGCTTGGCGGAATCGAAGATCTGGATGTTGTTGTAAAGCTCCTCATTGATCGTCTGCCAGTCGGCCATCCCTGTGGTGATGGAGTGGGAGTTGCCTTTGAAGCTGATCGAAATCGGGGCCTGGGGACCATGTCCGGTGGATTGGAGACCGATCATTTCATACCAGCCAGCATTGTCGTCCCCGAGCTTTACCGCCTCACGGAAATTGCCCCAGCGGTAGCAGTGCATCGCGCAGTGGAGGTTCACTGCCGGAATGCCGCTGCGGTGGGCATCGAGAATGCGCTTCACGTATTCCGGATCGGTGATGTCGGCCGAGCATTCATCATGGATGACGACATCGTAACCCTTGGCCCAATCGGCTGAGGCGTATTTGGGAAACGTCGCCTTGGTGGTTTTGTCCGGGTTGAACTCGATATCCACCTCGGCATGAATGCGGGCTTCGATCCCCTCTTTGAGCAACTTGGTCTGGGTGGCATAGTCGTGGCAGCAACCACCGGCCACGAGGAGAACTCGGAGGGGTTTCGGGGCATCGGCGGCTTGGGCGAGAAGCCAACTGCCGAACGTGGCCACGGCAATGAAGAGTGGGAGGAGGGATTTTTTCATGGTTTCAGTTTGAGTGATATACGCACGATCCCGCCCCGGAGTCGAGCCGGAAAGAGGCCGCAGATGCGCTGGGAACATGGAAG
Organism: Verrucomicrobiales bacterium; assembly: GCA_020852405.1. Taxonomy (GTDB): domain Bacteria; phylum Verrucomicrobiota; class Verrucomicrobiia; order Verrucomicrobiales; family DEV007; genus JACKQE01. The sequence goes on along the minus strand of JADZAX010000275.1, from coordinate 16,042 downwards.
GAGGTGCTCCATCGCGGCATTCGCGCTTGTTCCGGCGGCTTTTGCGGCCATGCTCTCCGCCATGTCCGTCCCCACCACCGCCACGCTCGTCTCCGCGAAGGATCTTTGCCTCCAGTTCGGACTGCAGCGGGTCTTTGACAATGCCACCATGGCCATCCATGAGGGAGAGAAACTCGGTCTGGTGGGCCGCAATGGATCAGGAAAGAGCTCGCTTCTCAAAATCCTCGCCGGCGAAGAACTGCCCGACAGCGGGGTCGTGGCACGACGAAACGGCCTGGTCACCGGCTACCTCGCACAGGAATTCACCCTCGATGAGCAGGCCACCGTCTTCACCAATGTGCGCGCCGGCGGGGGAGACCTCGTCACTCTGATCGACCGCTATGAACGTGGCGACGTCCATGGCTCGGAGGAGGAGGCTCTTCTGCATGAGATCCAAGCCCGCGACGGCTGGACCTTGGAGACCCGCATTGCCACCGCGATGCGCGAGCTCTCCCTGCCACCCGGCGACCGGGTGGTCGGAAACCTTTCCGGCGGAGAGAAACGCCGCGTCGCGCTGGCCCGCACGCTCATCTCCCAACCGCAGTTGCTCATTCTCGACGAGCCAACGAACCACCTCGATGCGGAGTCCATCCTCTGGCTGGAAACCTATCTCCAGCAGTTCACCGGAGCGGTCCTCTTTGTCTCCCACGACCGCTATTTCCTCGACCGGATCGCCACCCGGATCCTCGAGATCGACGACTCCCGCATTTACAGCCACCCGGGAAATTACACGGCTTACCTCGAATCAAAAGCCCTCCGCGACTCCATCGAAGCCAACCAGGAGCGCCGCCGTCAGAGTTACCTGCGCCATGAGTTGGAGTTCGTCCGGGCCGGGGTGCGGGCCCAGCGCAGCAAGGCGCGGACCCGCCTCGACACTTACGAACGCATTGCCGCCGAGTCCGGCCCGGAGGCGGAGTTGGTGATGGATCTGATTCTTCCCCCACCGCCACCATTGGCGAATGTGGTGGTCGATGCTGTCGGGGTGGGGATCAAGATCGGGGACCGGTGGCTTTTCGACGGATTGGACCTCAGTTTCGAGCCCGGCACCTGCACCGGCATCATCGGGCGCAACGGCTTGGGCAAAACCACCCTGCTGCGGCTTCTCATGGGCGAGCAGACCCCCACCGAGGGCCGGGTCGCGATCGGAAAGCGCACCGTGTTCAATTATGTCGATCAGCAGCGGCTGCTCCTCGATGCCGAACGCTCGGTGATGGACGAGGTCTCCGACGGCAGCGAATATGTCAGCTTCGGCGGGGAAAAACTGCATGTCCGGACCTACCTGAAGCGATTCCTCTTCACCGATGAACGCTGCACCATGCGCATCCGGGAGCTCAGCGGAGGCGAGCAGAACCGGGTCCTCCTCGCAAAGATCCTGCGACGCGGCGGCAATTTCCTGATCCTCGATGAACCGACCAATGATCTCGACCTTCAGACCATGCAGGTGCTGGAGGAAGCGGTCCTCGGCTTCGGCGGCTGCGTGGTGGTGGTCAGCCATGACCGCTGGTTCCTCGACCGCGTGTGCGACCGCATCCTCGCATTCGAGGGCGGCGGACGCATTCATCTCTGTGCCGGGAATTACAGTTATTACCAGGAGAAACGGGGCCGCCATGCGGCGGCAGAGTTGCAGGCCCTCGCTCCCCCCGATCCCAAAAAAGCCCGGACTGCCGCTGTGGCGGAACCACCGAAAGAGTCTCCGGTGAAAAAAGTCCGCAAGCTCTCACAGAAGGAGATGCGGGAGTTGGAGGCGTTGGAGGGAGACATCGCAACCCAGGAGGCCTCCTTGGCGGCATGGGAGGCGGAACTGCACGATCCCGCTTACTATACCCGGCCTGGAGCGGATGCCAAGGCTCAGACCACACGCATCGCGGAGGGGCACCGCGCCCTGGAGACGCTCCTCGAGCGCTGGACCGTGCTGGAGGACATCCGGGCGTCCTGGGAGGCCCGAGAAGAAGGCTGAGTCACTCCTAGCGGGATAAGCATCTCCGGAAAGCACTCTCTAGATGCAGTGTAGGATGCCCAGCGCGCTCCGGTGAATGCAGGCTGATCGCACCATCAACCGGGAGCACACTCACGCCAAATTCGTTGACTTTCATTCCGCCGGAACAATGGCCAAGCGGAGCCCCAGTCCGTCGAATTTCGTATCCGGAGGACGCTTGAACCGGTAGGCAGCGCGGCATAGCTTGCCCCGGCTGTTCCAAGAACCGCCTCGGATCGTGCAGGAAGGGCCCGTCTCAGGCCACCGGGGATCGGTTCCGCCGATGAGGGCTGCCCGGTAGAAGCCAGCGCACCACTCGAAGACGTTGCCATGCATGTCGTAGAGTCCGTAGCCATTGGGCGCGTAGGATTTCACCGGCACCGTTTTCTCCAGGTTAGGGACCTGCTTCTCCGTCTCTTGCGGCTGGGTGTCGTCGAAATTCGCCTCGGCGCTGCTCAACGTGTTTCCAGAACTGAAAGCGGTTTGCGTGCCTCCGCGGCAAGCCCACTCCCACTGCGCCTCGGTCGGCAACGTCCAATGCCACCCCACTGGAAGCGCCGCCCTGCCGAATTTCTTGTTCAGCTTTCCGACGAAATCCACCGCATCCTCGTGGCTCACCTGCTCCACGGGAAGACTGGCTCCCTTGAATTTGGAGGGATTGTCACCCATGACGGCCTCCCATTGCTCCTGCGTCACTTCGGTCTCACCCATCCAAAAATGGCGACTCAACGTCACTTCCACCTGATTCTCATCATCGTCACGGCCCACCTCTTCCGGCGGACTTCCCATCATAAACTCTCCAGCCGGCACATATTGCACGACCAGCCGCGTTCCTCCTCCGATTTTGAATTCTGCGGAGTCTCCGATGGCTCCCCGGTCCAACGATGACCGGGAAGAACCGCCCCCGGTAGTTGGCGGGGTAACCACAGGAACGGCCGGCGGCGTTGGGACAGTCGCAGGGGGAGTCTTCGGGGATGGCTGCCCCTGCATCTCGGCGAGCTGGGCATTCAACGCAGCCACCTGGGTGGCTTGATCCCCACTCCCGGTGCTTCCCTTGAGCAATCGGGCCACCTCCGCCTGCATCTGGGCAATCTTCTTCCGTTTCACCACCCCCATCGCCGGAACCGTGGACTCAGTCACCGATCCGCCGACCAGTGCACTCTGGCGAAAGATCGTTCCTGAACCGTCGAACTTTAACCATGGAACCTGCTGGCGCCCGGTGGCCTCCTGCACTGCGTCGCTCACTTTGAAAAAGGCGTCGAGGATGTTCATCCCCGGCGTCGGAAGATGCGACAGGAGCGCCGCAGTGAACGGTCCGTGCCCACGCCCGTCGCTGGCGGTCTTGTTCGGTGCCGCCGCCAGCAGGATCAGCGTGTCCGCGGGGATCTGATCCTCCGGGAGCTGGGCCAGTCCTCCGCCTTCCACGGCACTTCCGGAGGTGGAACGTCTCGCAGGTCGGTCCCGGCAGCAGTCCAACAGCACCACCTTGGGCCCGGACGTGGCCTTGGTCACGTAGCTCAAAATCTCCGTCAGATTCACCGAAGTTCCCCGCAGCAGGGCCTCCGACTCAACCGCTCCGTTGACATCCGCGTCCACCGGAATGAGAAAGTTCTCGCGTCCATCAAGACTCTCCATTCCATGCCCGGCATAGAAAACGAGCGCCAACTCAGAACCGGTGGCGGCTTTCTTGAACGCCTCCAATTTCTTGTAGAACTGGGTTCTGGTCAGGTCTTGGCCGAAGATGATGGACGCCGTCGGAAAGCCGAGTTGGTCGCGCAGCATGTCGCGCACCGCTGCGGCATCGCTGACGCAGTTCTCCAGCTTCACCTGCCGGGCCCGCCCAGTGGCGGCATCCACGACATCAGGGTAAGCATCGTTCCCGATCACCAGCGCGACCCTTTCGGCAGCGGGCAACGGAAGGACGAACAGCAGACCTAAGACAAAGGCAACGATCCAAACGGGTTTCATGACAGGGGCAGAAAAGATGCACACCAACATTAGTCTCCATTTATACTCCCGATCCGTCAGATTTATTCAAAAAAATACTGACGACAGGGCAATCCACCCCGGTGGCTACGAATCGACGGGAGGGCACAACCACGCAGCTGGACTGCGGAAATTCCAACAGTCCTGGCTTCCCGGATTGGAATCAAATCCCGAAGACTTCTCGGGCGTCACTGACCTCGCCACGCACGGCAGCCGCAGCAACCATGACCGGGGACATCAGAATAGTCCGCCCCACTGGGCTGCCTTGACGGCCTTTGAAATTCCGGTTGCTGGAACTCGCGCAGAGTTGGTCACCAATCAGCTTGTCGGGATTCATCGCCAGGCACATCGAGCATCCGGCGGCGCGCCATTCGAATCCGGCGTCGCGGAAGACCTGGTCGAGACCTTCCTGCTCGCAAAGATGCGCCACGATCTGGGATCCCGGCACGGCGATGGCTTTGACTCCGGCGGCAACCTTGTGCCCCTTGAGGTATTTTGCGGTTTCGCGGAAGTCAGAAAGGCGGCCGTTGGTGCAACTGCCGATGAAGGCGACATCGATCGGAGTTCCCTTGATCGGTTGGCCGGCACCCAATTTCATGTAGGCCAACGCATCCTCAATGGAAATACGCTGCTCCTCGGTGGCTGCCTGCGCCGGGTCCGGGATGGACTCCCCGATGAAAATGCCATGGTCCGGGCTGGTGCCCCAGGTCACGGAAGGGGCGATGTCCGACGCGTCGATGTTCACCACATCGTCGTAAACACTGTCGGCATCGGAAGCCATGGCCTTCCAACCGGCGACCGCCGCGTCCCAGGCATCGCCCTGCGGGGAGTATGGACGCCCTTTGAGATAGGCATAAGTCTTGTCATCGGGATTGACGTAACCGCACCGGGCACCGCCTTCGATGGACATGTTGCAGACCGTCATGCGCTCCTCCATGGAGAAGTTGTCGAACACAGTGCCGCCGTATTCGTATGCGTAGCCGATGCCCCCCTTGGCTCCGAGGAGCTTGATGATGTGCAGGATGACATCCTTGGCATAAACGCCCGGCCCAAGATCCCCGTCCACGTTGATGCGGCGGACTTTGGGTTTGCTCATGGCCATGGTCTGGGTCGCCAGCACATCGCGGATCTGCGTCGTGCCGATGCCGAAGGCAATGGCCCCAAAGGCGCCGTGGGTTGCGGTATGGGAGTCACCGCAGGCGATCGTGGTGCCCGGCTGAGTGATGCCCTGCTCCGGCCCGACGACATGGACAATGCCCTGATGGCCGCTGCCGAGATCGAAATAGGTGATGCCGAACTCCGCGCAATTCGCACGCAGTTCCCGGATCATGGCATCCGCGAGCGGGTCCTCGAACGGCTCCTCCTGCCGGTCCGTGGGGACAATGTGGTCCACCGTGGCGAAAGTGCGGTGGGGAAATTTCACCTTCAAGCCAAGATCCCGCAGCATCCCGAACGCCTGCGGGCTGGTGACTTCATGGATCAGGTGGGTGCCGATCAGGAGCTGTGTCTGTCCATTGGACAGGGACTTGACAGCGTGCGCGTTCCAAACTTTTTCAAAAAGGCTCTGGCCCATGGGTATCAGTGAACAGTGTACGGGATTTGACAAGGAAAGCAGCGATGGTGCCCCTGGGCACCACCCTGCTTCAGGGGCCTACTTTTCACCGTCCCCCGCCCAGTGTCCAACGTTCATTTCCAAAGCAGGCGCGATCACGTCAGGCAGAGCCTGCCCTCACCCTCAGATTTTTCTTGCCGGAAATGCCCCGACCGTGTTTCCTATAAGAGAGTTGACGCAAGTCGATACCCGGCTTTTTGTCTTCGCGCACAAACCAACCGTCCCATACCCAATGAAAAAGACCATCACCATCCTCTCCGCTCTCGCTCTTTCCGCCGGCCTTTCCTATGCTGGCTGCGGCAAAGTCGACACCACCTCCGGCAAAATCACCAGCTATGACGCCGAGAAGAAAATCATCGTCGTGGAAGCCGAAGGCGGCGCCAAGACGACCCTGACGATCACCCCGACTTCCAAATATGCCGGCAAAGACGGCAAGGACATCAAGATCGAAGACCTGCAGGGCAAAACCGTCAAGGTCGACAGCGAGCACAAGAAAGTGACTTCCGTCAAGGAAGCCTGAGGCACAGCCTCCTCGGGGCCAACTCACGGCCCTTTTCGCAAGAACCCCGCGCGCGCTCACGCCGTGGGGTTTTTTGTGCCCGGAAACGTCATCCTCGCCGGAACCGGGACGATGGGAACCCTTTTTCATTTTGAATTTGACTTTTTATTGTCATTTTTCCAATATACCGGATATTGAAATTTATGAAAGCCCTCGTTAAAGCCCATGCGGAGCCCGGTTTGTGGCTCCAGGACGTTCCCGAACCCACCGTCGGCATCAATGATGTCCTGATCCGGGTCCAAAAAACCGGCATTTGCGGAACCGACCTCCACATTCACCGCTGGGACGAATGGGCCCGCAAAACCATCCCGGTGCCCATGGTCGTGGGACATGAGTTCGTCGGCGAGGTCGTCTCCGTGGGATCGAATGTGACCGACTTCCATCCTGGTGAAATCGTCAGTGCCGAAGGCCATGTCGTGTGTGGCCGATGCCGCAACTGCCTCGCCGGACGCAGGCACCTCTGCAAGGACACCAGCGGCATCGGGGTGAACCGCACCGGCGCCTTCGCGGAATACATCGCCGTGCCAATGACCAATGTCTGGCATCACCGGCCTGATGTGGACCGGGATGTGGCTGCGATTTTTGATCCCTTCGGCAATGCCGTGCACACCGCGCTGGCCTTCGACGTGCTGGGCGAGGACGTCCTGATCACCGGAGCCGGCCCCATCGGAATCATGGCCGTGGCCATCGTAAATCACGCAGGAGCCCGTCATGTCGTCATCACGGATGTCAACGAACACCGGCTGGAACTCGCCCGCAAAATGGGCGCGGACGTCGCCCTCAATGTCTTGACGGGGCCACCCATCGCGGAAGTCCAACGCGACCTTGGCATGACCGAAGGCTTTGACGTGGGATTGGAGATGTCCGGAAACGCTTCCGCCTTCAATACTCTGATCGACACCCTGTGCCACGGGGGCAAGGTCGCCATGCTCGGCATACCCAGCACCCCGATCAGCATCGACTGGAACAAGGTCATTTTCAACATGCTCACCATCAAGGGCATTTACGGACGGGAAATGTACGAGACCTGGTACAAGATGACGGTCATGCTGGAGAGCGGACTGGACATCGCCCCGGTGATCACGCACCGCTTCGGCGCGGACGAGTTTGCCCGCGGGTTCGAGGTCATGGAAACGGGAAACTGCGGCAAAGTCGTGCTCGACTGGAGTGTCTTCCGGTGAAGCCACCCCTGCGTCATGACGGTCAGTCGCTTACTTGACAGCGAGGCTCTGCCGCGACCAGACTGGAGGCGCCATGAGCGAGACCACCTACTGGGAGCGGACAGACACCTTCGAAGAAAAACTGCGTCTGCTGGAATCCGCGTGGCGGAAGAAGGATTTCCAGTTGGCCCGGGCGCTCACCCATTCGCTGCGCAGCACGGCGATCCAAGCCCAGATGGAGGAAGCCTCTCCCGGTCTTCCCGACCTGCCGGTGGCGCTCATCGAGCCGGTGGCGTCCCTGCCGGAACCGTGGAGACAATGGGCCCGGGGCTGGACCTATTGCCGTTCCCTGCATTTGGACGATACCCTGGGGCTGGACCGCCCACCAGAACCGGTGGAACTGCTCGTCGCGGTCCCCTTGGAGCAGGCTTCTTCTCTGGCCCGGGAAATCCGCATCGCACGGGTGGAGGAAGGCCTTTTGCAGGAGATTCCCTGCCAGGTCCATGGTGAAGTGCGCCGCGGGACCGAGCGGCTCTGCCGGGTGCTATTTTTGGCAGGAGGCAGGCATCATGAACGGCAGAGCTTTCTCATCTTTCATGGGAATCCCGATGCCGAATTGCCGGTCTACCCGACGGATTTGGAAACACAGGGAGAGGGGTTTGCTCTGGATATTGAGAACGACCACTACAGGGCCTCGCTCTCCCGCCAGATGGGTCAACTGGAGCGAATGACGATTAAGCGCGAGCACGGATTGGAACTGTTCGCGGGGGGAGAAGGACACGGGGAACCGCCGGGCATCGACTGGGCCCACGATTATGCCGCCTCGGGCCATTTCCAAAAGCTGCGGACAACCCTCTGGGAGACCTGTCCCGACTATGAGGTGGTGCGTGGACCGGTCGCCACTCTGGTCCGGCGCTGGGGATTCCCCCATTCCCCGGTGCATCCGGTCTTCTCCCCGAGCCGGCTCCATGTCGATGTGGAATACCGCTTCTATGCCGGGCTGCCTTGGTTTCACAAATCCGGGACCATGACCGCAGTGCGCGATTTTGAAGCCCCGGCCCTGCGGGATGACGAGTGGGTCTTTTCGGGGCAATCTTTCACGGAGATCCTCTGGATGGGACCGGACGGGAAACTGACGACCGGGCCGGTGGATCCGGCTCTGCGGGAGCAGTTGTGGGCGGTCGGCTTCGCCAATCCGCAGAGCCATGACTCCTTCGCCGCGCTTTTCCTGGAGCACGAAGCGGACGGGATGCCGGAGCTGAAACACACCGGATCGCCGACTCTCTTCTACCGCTGGCACGGCCATGTTTGGAGCCGCTATCCCCTGCCAGTCAAGCAGGTGCCTGCGGGCGCGGTGCTGAGACAGAAAAATGCCTATGTTGCGCTCGACTTTACGGAAGAAAAAGGGCCGCGACAGTTGGAGGAACTCCGCCATTTGCTCGTGAATCCCCTCTCACTTTCTGTCGGAGACTTTCCCGATCACGTGGTGGCCAAAGCCCCGCCCGGCCAGCTCGCCCGCCCGGGGGAAGCCGGCGACAGCCCCATCCCGAAGCAGGCCCTGTGGGAGGCCCTGAGGGACTGCCACGATGAGCAGCTTTATACCGCAGGGGTCAGTGTCGTGGATCTGGGCTTGGTCTATGACATTCGGGTCCGGGGAGGAACCGTCCACCTGCTCATGGCCATGCCGCACCGGGGACGCCCCCGCTTGGGCTATTTCACCTTTGGATCGGGGGGCAACTCCCAGCCCGTCCAACAAAGGCTCCTCAAAGTGCCGGGAGTGGAGAAGGTCCTCGTCGAACAAACCTGGGAACCCGGATGGAACTCCAACCGTCTCACAGAGGAAGGACGCCGTAAATTGGGAATGCCCGGCTGAATGTCCTCTTTCGGACAGACCAGAAGGAATGCCCACCGCCGGATTCTCGCGTCCTGACACGTCATCCGGATCGCTCTTGCACTGGCCTCCGTCCTTGCTTCATTGCCCATTGCACCGCACGGGTTTTCCGGCCAATTTCCATTCCCCATGCATCCGGCTTTCCTCGACCACCTCCGCCTGCGGCTCGACCAGATCGAAACCGCCGGAACCCACAAAACCGAACGACTGATCGGTTCACCGCAGAATGTCTGGATCACGCTCTCCGATGGCAGACGGGTCCTGAATCTCTGCGCCAACAACTACCTCGGCATGGCCCAGCACCCCGCTGTGAAGGAAGCGGCGCACCGGGCGCTCGACACCTGGGGTTACGGTCTTGCCAGTGTTCGGTTCATCTGTGGCACGCAAAGCCTTCACCGCCAGTTGGAGGAGCGTCTCAGCGCCTTTCTCGGCACGGAAGACACAATTCTCTACACCTCCTGTTTCGATGCCAATGGAGGCCTCTTCGAAACCCTGCTCGACGAGGAGGATGCGGTCATTTCCGACGAGTTAAATCACGCCTCCATTATTGACGGAGTGAGATTGTGCAAAGCGCGGCGTCTCCGGTACCGGAACAATGACATGGCCGATCTGGAGGACCGGTTGAAAGAAGCCTCCGATGCCCGATTCCGCCTCATCGCCACCGACGGGGTCTTTTCGATGGACGGCACCATTGCGGATTTGCGCCGCATTTGTGACCTCGCGGAGCGGTATGATGCGCTGGTCATGGTCGATGACTCGCACGCCACCGGTTTCCTCGGAACCCGGGGGCGTGGCACGCCGGAGCACTGCGGGGTGGAAGGGAGAGTCGACATCCTGACTGGAACCCTGGGCAAGGCCCTCGGCGGAGCCAGTGGCGGCTATACCAGCGGTCGTCAGGAGATTGTGAACCTGCTCCGGCAGCGCTCACGGCCTTACCTGTTTTCCAACACCCTCTGCCCCGGCATTGCGGGGGGCACTCTCGCGGTGTTGGATCTGATCGAGAGCGACCCCGCTCCCCGCGAACGTCTCCGGGAAAACGCGCGCTTTTTCCGCGGAGCTTTGGAGTCGGAGGGCTTCACGATACCGTCCGGCTCACATCCCATCATTCCCATCATGTTGGGCGATGCGGCCTTGGCAGGGAAATACTCCGCTGCCGCACTGGAGCACGGACTGTATGTCGTGGGCTTCAGTTTCCCGGTGGTGGCCCAGGGCAAAGCCCGGCTCCGCACCCAGATGACCGCGGCCCACACCCAAGAAGATCTCGATCATGCCGTGGCCGCGCTGACCGCGGCGCGCCGGGAGATCGGCTGACGGATCAAAGAGTCTCGTAAAGTTCCTGCAGCCGGTCCAGACGGACTCCCGGGGGCTTCTTGTCGAGCAGCCACTTGATGTCCTCTTTAGCGCCGCTTCTGTCACCCTCCTGGAAGCGGAGCAGGGCGCGCTGGAAACGTTCCTCGGACTCCTCGGGCGACACCGCAAGCACGAGGTCGATGGTGGGACGGGCCTTCTTCGGATCGCCTTCATTCATGGCGATGCTGATGAGATTCCGGCACATCCGGACAACAATCTCGCGGGCCGTCGCGGGGGCGTAATCCTCCGCCAACCCTAACCGACCCGAGTATCCGAGAAGCAGTTCGGAAGATTCCAACCGGCTCAAAATTTTCCCTCCATTGAAAGCATCAATGACGATGGAATCCGGCGCCGGGTGATCCTTGGTGGCCTTGGGGGAATAACTGACGAGGAAATGGCCGGGGAAAGGCAGGCCGTGGACATCCGGAATGCCAAGGCGACGGGCCAACTCGATGAAAACCGCAGAAAGCGTGATCGGAATGCCCTCCCGGTCCTCCAGCACAGCATCGAGGTGACTGTTGGCACGGTGGTAATACTCCGCCCGGCTCCCGTGAAAGCCACTTTTGTCGAACAGGAAGTTCCGCAATTGGTGGACCTGGTCCGGCGCGGGAGCCTTGGCATCCACCACTTTTCTCGCCCCGGCCGCCAAGGCTTCAAAATCTTCCAGACTCGCGCCCAAATCGAGTTCGGGATTGTCGAGGTAGGCAATCAGCAAACCGGCCTCAAAGAGATCGATTTTCTCCTCCGGCTGACCAAGGACTTCCACGAGCCGGCGCTGCACTTCCCGTTCATGGAGTCTTTCGCTGAAACGCCGCAACTCGGCGACCTGGGCTTCCAACTCCGCGATCTTGCCTTCGACGGCTTTGCGTCCCGCCCGGGCCTGTCCGACCAGTTTGTCGAGCAGTTGGTCCGCATTGAGTGAGGTGAAACCAGGTTGGGTCAGTCCCTTGCCCAATTCTTTGGCAAGGTCCTCCGGGAGAGCCGATGCCTGCAGGCTCGTGCCGAGCCTGAATCCCCGGAACTCGGCCGGCGTGCTGCGAAACTGGCACAGTCCGACCTTGCCTCCGCGCAGGGCGTCGTCCTCAAACTCCACAATTTTTTCATCGTTGAGATATCCGAAGATTTTTTTGTCCTCCACCCGAACCCGGAGAGCATTCCACTCCTTTGGCTTGTAAGCGTCCGAGGAGATCTGCTCCAGAATTGTCCACGAGTAGACATCGGGGCCTTCGAAGCGCGTCAGGCGAATCTGGCCGCCGCTCGGATAAAAACCGTAGTGCTTTTGTCCGCCATCACTCGCAAAGAGCAGGCCGGCGGCACCGGCCTCGTCATCGAGCCGAACCTGGACCGCCACTTCGTAGGGAGTCGTGGGCACCTCTTTCGCGGAGAGACAGAGACTGCGCCCACCGAATCCCGAACCTTCCCCATCAGCCCGGATCGCTCCGGATTTGAGCCGCCAACTGCCTCCGAAGAGGGTCTGCCAGCGCCCCGGGTCGAGCACCCCGATGTTGAGCCAATTGGCGATGGAGACGGGGTTGGGAGCTTCGATCAGCTTTTGGAGGTGCGACACCGGCACCGCAAATCCCAGATTCTCGGTCACGAGAGACTTGATCGTGACCAACCCGAGAGCACGACCGTCCAGATCAACGATGGGCCCTCCGCTGTTTCCCATCTCTACGGGCATGGCGATCTGGATCATGGGGAAATCCGGAGTGTTGTCATCCACTGTGAGATCTTTGTCGAGGGTGCGGATCGCTGAGATCACGCCCTGAACGACACTGAACTTCAATCCCCGGGGACTGCCGAATCCCAGGATGGGCTGGCCTTGTGACACGGCATCGGAATTCCCCAAGGGCAATGGCTTCAGTTTTTTGCCCTTGGTATCGATACGGAGAAGCGCGAGATCGTAATGCTGGTCGGAAGCGTGGACTTCGGTCACGTCGTATTTGGAGCCGTCATGGAGTTCCACCTGAATGGGCCGAGCCTCGCCGATGACGTGCAGATTAGTCGCGATCAGTCCGTCGGCATCGACGACGAAACCACTCCCCCGTCCCAGCGTCCCGCCGTCGCGTCCGGAATGGGTGACCGACACGATGGAGTCCCGGACATCCCGGGTCAGAGCCATCGCTTTCTCCGGTGGCAGAAAGGTGACCACGGGACTTCCCGACAAAGCGGGCTCCTCTGTTTCCTTTGCCTGGGACTTGGTTTTAGCTTCTGGTTCCTTCTTCCCTGCCGGGGGTGCGGAGGACGCAGGCTTGGGCGGTTCCGGCGCCGCAGAGGGTTTCTCCCCGGCGGCCCAGGAAAAAGACCAACTTCCCAGCCAGATGCCGAGCAGGAGGGAAGGGACAGGGAACAGTCGCGGGAAAAAACGGGCCACAACGATGAGGGGGTGATGGGACAAACCGGAGCAGGAACCGCACCGATTGTTCGCCTTGGAACAATCAATCCACCTCTCGGACGCCGCTGGCGACGAAAACCTTTCACACCGCGCATTCCCGCCAGCCTTGACGGTGTTCCCGGATCGTGGTGCATTGACGCCAGGGGCGGCCGGGTCCTATGCCGCCAGCCCTCCCCGGTTCCGGATGCTCACCGGGGCCGGAACACCCGCCATTCCTTCGCCAAACCTTCCGACATGAAACGCCCTCCATTGTTGCTCCTGGTGACCCTTTTGGTCTCCGGAGGATTCCGCCCCCTCCCGGGACAGGAAAGCGCCTCCCGCCCGCATCCCGAGGTGCCATTGCCGCCGGGAGTGGTGCTCAAGGATGCCCAGGGTCGCGATGCCGGGGTGCGTTTTGTCGATCTGAACGGCGATGGCTTTGAGGATCTCATCTTCTCGAACGAGCAGGCCTATGGCGTGTATTTGTACAATGACGTGGAGCGCAAGAACCTCGGATGGACACTGGGCTGGCCACACGTGATCCGCTCCGGCAAAGCGGGCGATGCCGATGCGCTGCCCTTCACGACCCGGTCGGATGTGGAGTTCAAGGAGGGAGCACTGTGGGCGGGCGGGCAACGCACGTTGACCTATGCCGAACTCTGTCGTCCCCCCGCTCCGCCGGCGCGCTCCCCGGAAGATTCGCGGCGCGCTCTGCGGGTCCGCCCAGGATTCATCGCGGAACTTGTTGCGGCCGAGCCCCTCGTTCAGGATCCGGTCTTCATCGACTGGGACGCCTCCGGCCGGCTCTGGGTCGTTGAGATGGCTGACTACCCGTTCCACGAGCACGATGGCGTGACGCATGCCGGCCGGGTCAAGGTGCTGACCGATACCGATGGCGACGGCGTTTATGACCGGGCCACCCTGTTCCTCGACGGCCTGACCTACCCGACCGGACTGGCCTGCTGGAAGGACGGGGTTTTCATCGCCAGCGTGCCCGAGGTATTTTTCGCCGCCGACAGCGATGGAGACGGCCGGGCCGATGTGCACCGACCGGTGCTGCAGGGTTTCAAGTTGGGCAATCCCCAGCACCTCGTGAACGGCTTCGCCTGGGGGTTGGATGGCTGGCTTTATGGCGGCAATGGCGACAGCGGAGGGATGGTGACAGATCTGTCCACCGGCAAAGAACACGACCTCAGCGGCCGGGATTTCCGCTTTCATCCCGGAACCGGGGAATTCCAACTCCAGGCAGGCCGGGCTCAATACGGGCGGTGGCGCGATGATTCCGGAAACTGGTTCGCCAACAACAACAGCAACCTCGGCTGGCATTACTTTTTGGAGGACCGCTACCTCGCCCGCAATCCGCAACTCGCGGTCCGCAGCGTGAAGCAGGATCTCAACAAGGGCGGCACCCATCTCTTTCCGGTAAGCCGCCCGGTGCGACGGCTCAACCAGCCCGACTCAGTCAACACTCTGACCTCCGGCTGCAGTCCCATGCCGTACCGCGACACCTTGTTCGGCCCGGAATTTGCGCACAGTCTTTTCATCTGCGAACCGGCGAACAACCTGGTGCACCGCGAAGTTCTCGAACCGGATGGGGCGAGCTTCACCAGCCACCGGGCGGCGGATGAAGCCACCTCGGAATTCCTCGCCAGCGAGGACAACTGGAGCCGCTTCACCCAGGCGAGGACCGGTCCGGATGGCTGTCTTTATGTGGTGGATTTCTACCGACTCATCCTCGAGCACCCCGAGTGGATCCCTCAACAAATGCTCGGGACCCTCGACCTGCGGGCCGGGAGTGAGCGCGGCCGCATTTACCGCATCCGTCCCGTCGCGACCAAGCCGCGCCCCGTTCTGGCTCTCGCGACGCTGGACGACGAGGCCCTTTTTCACCAGTTGGAATCACCCAATGGTTGGACAAGGGACACCGCCCAGCGTCTCCTCATCGAACGTCAAGCCAAGGTCCGGCGCGATTCTCTCACCGGCAGTCCGGCCGCCCGGATCCAGCAGCTCTGGACCCTGCACACGTTGGGCACCCTGAAGACAATGTTGCTCCTGGATGTCCTGCAGGATGAGAATGCGACGCTGAGGGAGCAAGCCGTGCGTGTGGCTGAAAGCCGGCTCGGAGAGACCCCGGTCCTGGCGAAAGTGCTCGACCTCGCGAAGGATCCCGACCTACGGGTCCGAGTCCAGGTGGCTTTTTCGCTCGGCGAAGGCCGGGGGGATCTCACTGGAGAGGCGCTCGGCGGGCTGGGCCGGCGGGATGCGGATACACCGGCCATGCTGATCGCGCTGCTCAGCTCGGCGCCCCACCATGCCGACGCCCCGCGATGGCAGGCGCGACTCAAGGAAATCCAAGGCTCTGCCCCCACGACGCCTGCCTTGAAAATCATCACCAACACCAACCCCGACCGGGACAAAGTCGTGCGGGCCTATACGGGTGTCACCAAGCTCCCGGGCGAAGCCGCGCGCGGCCATGCGCTTTACACCGCTGTCTGCTCGGCCTGCCACCGGCTCAAGAACGAAGGCAACGAGATCGGTCCCGACCTCGCCACGGTGGCCTCCAAACCGGACGAGCAACGCATTGAGGCCATTCTCGATCCCAGTCGGGCAGTGGAACAGCGCTACCTGGCCCTAACGGCTACCTTGAAGGACGGCCGGCAACTCGTCGGCATGGTGGCGGAGGAGACAGCCAACAGCATCACGTTGAAGATCGGCGCCGCCACCGAAGTTCTTCTCCGGAGCGACATCGCCCGGATGGAAACCGGCTCGAAATCTCTCATGCCCGACGGTTTGGAAAATCTCCTCAACCCGCAACAGCTGTCGGATGTCCTTGCGTGGATCCGTGCCAAGTAAGCCGCACCTCCCCCGTCTCAACACGCTCCCCTCCTTGAAACGGACCACCCCCTCCCATCTGCCCACTGCGGGCCGCCCCCGTGAGGTGGCGCTGCTCGTCGAGACAGCGATGGTGTCCGGCCGGGAAATCCTCAAGGGCATCGGACGGTTCCTCCGGGAAGGGCATCCGTGGACCGTGGTGCACGAACCGCGCAACCTGCTGGATGCGGCGCCGGATTGGATCCGGGCGTGGAAAGGCGACGG
>JADZAX010000274.1 GCA_020852405.1 Verrucomicrobiales bacterium | reverse complement strand
GAAATCACCCAGTGATTTTTCCCTCCCTCCTGCTTTTCAGCGGGTTCTCGGAAACCGGTGGTTGGGATCGACAAATTTTGAGGTCTCCGCCTGACTGACCGCAGGATCAGTTCCTTTGATCCGTGGACGGTCCGACACTACTTGAGGCAGCACCAGGGGAGCCGTCGCAGTGTCTGGTATCGCTTCCGTTTCGGCAGTAGGCTTGACCACGGGTGCAGGGCTCGCCGCTGCGGTGGGCAGCGGTGCTGGCGCAGATTCCTCAATGACCGGCTCATCGGCCGCATTAGGATCGACCGGAATGGCAATGATGGGGGAAGCCCGCAAAGGCAAGGCATTCGGAGCGGTGGTCACTGGACCGGGTTGCGAGACCTCCGTTGCCACGGGCAGCGGGACGGAGGGGACCACCGGGGCGGGTTCCACAACCTTGACAGGTGACGGGGTCCCGTCCGCAGGGACCGCCACATTCGGAGCAGCCACCGATGAGGCTGCCGTGGGGGAACCTGGATCAGCAACGGCAACCGAAACCTGAGGTGGAGGAGATGAGTCTTGATGGGCGGCAGCGCTATTAACCTCGACCGGAACTTTATCTTTGTTGGAAAGTCCCCGCGTCAATTGCAGGAGCTTGGCTTGCGCTTCCTCGGGAGACTCCGCATTTCTGCCCACTATGTAGAGGATCGGAATCGCCACCAGAAGCAGGAGCACCATCAGCCCTAGTCCAATCGGAAAACGGGGAGCATTTCTGCCCTTGCCCATGGCCACCGGCTCCGGTCGTGCAAAAAAACGTTCCCGGGGGGCACTGTCCGCCCCTCCAACCGTCTGCAGAACCGTCAGGGAGCCGTTGCTGTTCCAGGTCACATTGCGACCACCGGAGAACTGCTCGATGGCGTCCCCGGCCTCCACATTCAGGAATCGGCAGTAGAGCGTCAGAAAACTCCGGGCATAGGTGGTGTTGGCGAATGCGGAGTAGTCATCCATTTCCAACGCTTCCACGAAGGACGGGTGCATGCGCGTTTCGAAGGCTACGTCGTTCAGTGACAAGCCTTTTGATTCGCGGGTATCGCGCAGTCTTTTGCCGATGGTCTCAGCCATGGTTCGATTCCAAAATGATCCTTTATCCGTGGAGGGAGAATAGGATAGCAGATTTTAGTCGAACTGAGAACTCAAATCGATCAGAATTTCACGGGGCTTGGCACCTTCCCCCGGTCCGACAATGCCACGCTGCTCCAAAATGTCCACCATCCGGGCGGCGCGCGTGTAACCGAGCCTCAAGCGTCGCTGAAGCAGGGAGGTGGAAGCTTTCTTTTCCTGAAAAATCACTTCCAAACATTTATCGAGCAATTCCTCATCCGCTTCAGAGACTTCCTCCTCGGACTCTCCACCTCCGCTGATGGAGTCATGCACTTCATGCTCAAAATCCGGTTCAGCCTGACCGGCGCAAAAATCCACCACCTTCTGCAGGTCTTCATCGGCGATCAGGGCACCCTGGGCACGGATGAGTTGGGAGGACCCCGGCGGGAGGTAAAGCATGTCGCCTTTGCCGACCAGACGATCAGCTCCGGGCGCGTCCAGAATGACCCGGCTGTCGATTTTTGACGCCACCTGAAACGCGATCCGGCTGGGAATGTTGGCCTTGATGATCCCGGTGACCACGTCGGCCCGCGGTGTTTGGGTGGCGACAATGAGATGAATTCCAGCGGCCCGGGCTTTTTGGGCAATTCTGGCGATGCTGGTTTCGACATCCGCCGGAGCCGTCTGCATCAAGTCCGCCAGCTCGTCGATGATGACCACGATGTAGGGGAGTTGCTCGGGAATGGCATCCCCGTCCCTTGGCACACTGGCAAAAACGGGGGCCATGTCGTCCTCTTCTCCTTCCAAGTCCTCATCAAGAGCGTCATCCGGGCCGTCGATATCAAAAGGCAGGTCATCCGGGATATCCTGGGGATCCGAAATCTGCACCTGATGCATGAAAAATGGTTCCGCCCGGGTCTCTGGCGCGGTTTCATCATTCCAGTCATCGGCGACGGGGTTGATCTCCGCATCGTCTTCGGACCATTCCTCACCATCCGCATCAAGATCCCAGTCCTCGTCCGGGCTATCTGCCAGGATCAATTCAGCTTCCTCTTCCGCAAAGGCCGCCCGGAGGGGATCTACCGCCACCTTGACGGACTTCGATTTCGCTGACCGACTGGCGCGCGCCGGAGCGGCGGTGACGGCTTCCTTTTCTGCGGGCTCCTCGATTTTCCTCTGATTGAAGGCGTCCAGATTGCGACAGCCGCATTTGGCAAAAATAGCGTAACGGCGCTCCATTTCCTTGATGACCCACGCCAGCGCGAGCAGGACTTTCTTCGTCTCGGTGACGACCGGAATGACCATGTGGGGCAGCACATTGTATTGCTGCATTTCAACAAACTTCGGATCGACCATGATGAACCGGAGTTCATCGGGCGTGAATCGGTAGAGCAGGCTAGCGATGATGCCATTGATGCAGACGCTTTTGCCGCTGCCGGTGGTGCCTGCCACGAGCAGATGGGGCATTTTGGCGAGATCCCCGACAATGGTCTTGCCGTAGACATCCTTGCCCAAAGCCAGGGGAATTTTGCAGTCCGAACTGCGGAACTCCTCGTCCTCCAGCAGATCACGGAAGACCACCGGCACCTTGCGAGCATTGGCAATTTCAACGCCCACGGTGTCCTTGCCCGGGATGGGGGCCAGAATGTTGATCCGCTCGGCTTTGGTGGCACGGGCGATGTCGGCTTCGAGAGCGGAAATGCGGTTGACCCGCAACCCTTTGGACGGGTAAATCTCATAGCGGGTGATGGTTGGCCCCCGGGTGATATCTCCCGCAGAAACGTCAATTCCAAAGGTACCGAGCGTGTCGATGATGTTCTGCTGAGTTTCGAGCAGCTCGCTTTTTTCGACGGGGCGGGAATTGCTGACGTCCGCATACCGCAGCAGATTCAGGTTGGGCAATTGGTAGTTGTCAAACTTGCCGGTGTTGCTGACCAGCCCGTCACTGCTGTCAGCTCCTTTCCGGTTCCGCCAGGAGGCAAAAACAGCCGACGGATCCAGCCGATCCGGGCCGTCCGTGCGCTTGGTGGCAAGTGCCGTGTCAATGATGACGGGCTCGGGCTTCGGTGACTCCAAATCCAGCTCCGCTTGGATCAAGCCCGCATTGTCGATGGGAAGACCGAGCTCTTCCGGTGCCTCCTTCTTTTTGCGGGCCGTCCGCCGGTAGGAAGGCTGGGCGGGCTCATCTTCAAACAAAGGAGCAGCCATAACCCGCGAGGCTTTGCGTTCCTCGCGCCAATCTCCCGTGCGGGATCTCGCCAGCATCTCGGCGAGCGACTTCCGCTCTTCCCACCAGATCACCAACTCGTCCTTCACCATCAGGGCAAACCGGAACGGGTGGATCCCCGTGATCACAATCATCGCAATGAGATAGCTGATTCCCGACACCAAAGTCGCGCCGACAATCCCCAGCAACGCTTCGAGAATCTTCCGGCCGATCCCAAACCCAACAAAGCCCCCGGCGCTCTTGGGCAAATTATAAAGGGCCACCCAGTCCTGGAAAAAGATGCCCTGGTATTCGATAAGGCAGGAACCGGCAAAAAGCGCCACCAACAACGCGGTGACATTGCGGGAATGGAAAAACCGGCATCCGTTGAGCGTCTGCAGCCCCCACCACGCCAGAATCACCGGCAGCAAATAGGCGGCGGCCCCGAAGAACCAGTAGGAATAACCTGCGATCACGGCCCCGACTGGGCCGATGAAATTTTCCATCCGGGCTCCGGAACCGTAAGATTTACAAAAGGGAACCCAGGACGGAAGATCGTGCGGCGAATAGGAAATCAATGCCAGCAGATGCATGATCGCAACCCCACCCAAACTGATGGCGATTCCTTCGGACCACGCGTAAGGCCCCGTCGCGGCGTGCTGCTTTTGCTTCGGCTTGTTCAGCGTCTTTCTCTCGCGGGCTGGGCCTTTTTCTGCCATGAGGTTGAAGTCTTCCTATAAAATTACCGCAATTTTGAATACGGATGATAAACGGAATCCTTGGTTCAAGCAACGGTTTCCTTGGAATTCTTGAAGTTTCATGGATGTTGACAATAGCCCTCTTACCAGCCTTCGGATGTTCTCCTTGGTCGCCAGGCCTTTCTCAAGCGACCGGATTTTTCCAGACTGCGGACCGGAGAGTCCTGCCTGACGCCCCCAAGCGGGCCAAACGCCTCACCGGATGGCGGTGAGTGCTCGACAAACTTCTCCAAATATGGCATGACCCATCGGTATATGAAATACCCCAGCATCCTTTTCCGGTTCGGACTTTTGACTGCCACTCTTTTGACTTGCTCCACCTTGAGCCGCGCCGCGGAGCAATGGGTATATTTCGGCACCTACACCCGGGGCTCAAACGGCAGCAAAGGCATCTACCTCTCCCGTTTTGACAGTGAAACCGGCAAATTGAGCGCGCCGGAACTTGCCGGAGAAGTCGATAACCCCTCCTTCCTCGCGATCCATCAGGACGGCCGCCATCTCTATGCCGTGTCCGAGATCTCCGACGCCAACGGCAAGCGCAGCGGCGCCATCAGCGCTCTTTCGATCGATCCCAAGACGGGACATCTCACCTTTATGAATGCCGAACCTTCCGAAGGCACCGGGCCCTGCCATGTCTCGGTGGATCCCTCCGG
This sequence comes from Verrucomicrobiales bacterium, assembly GCA_020852405.1. Taxonomy (GTDB): domain Bacteria; phylum Verrucomicrobiota; class Verrucomicrobiia; order Verrucomicrobiales; family DEV007; genus JACKQE01. The sequence continues at coordinate 8,713 of JADZAX010000274.1, read as the reverse complement.
TCGGTGTGTCCTCACGGCCAATTACGGCAGCGGCAGTTGTGCCAGCCTGCCTTTGGCCGCGGATGGCAGCCTCAAGCCCGCAGCCACCAAGATCCAGCATGAAGGATCGGGAGCCGACCCAAAACGCCAGGCAGGCCCCCATGCCCATTCGGCCAATCCCAGTCCTGACGGCAAATACGCTGTCGTCGCGGATCTGGGACTCGACAAAGTTTTTATCTACGCCTTGGACGCGGAATCAGGCACCATGAAACCCCATGGGGAGTCGGTTTTGAAACCAGCTTCCGGTCCTCGGCATTTTGCCTTCCATCCGGGAGGGAAATGGGGCTACGTGATCACTGAAATGGCACTCACCGTGGTCGGGTTCGACTACGATGCCGCCCGGGGAACCCTGACCGAATTCCAATCGATTTCTACTGTTCCAGACGACGTGGACCGTAAAGGACTGTCCACTGCGGAGGTCCAAGTTCACAAATCCGGCAAATTTCTTTATGGATCCAACCGGGGCCACGACACCATTGCGGTGTATGCGATTGACCAGTCCAATGGCCACCTGACCTTCGTCGAACGCGAACCCATCCAAGGCAAAACCCCCCGCGCCTTTGGCATTGACCTCACCGGCCAATACCTGTTCACCGCTGGTCAGGCTTCCAACACGATCTCCGTCTTCAAAATCAATCAGGACACCGGCGCGTTGGATTACACCGGAACCACCATCGAAGTGCCGTCCCCGGTTTGCGTCAAATTCCTCGCGACCCCCTAAAACCGGAGAATTGCCTCCTCACGGAAAAGTCGCTCTGACCGGTCGCATTCCGTTGGAGCGGCTCTTCCAGACGCCAACAGGGCTTCGAACCGGACAGAAAACGCAGAGGCAGGGGAGGGGAAGGTTTTCCCCGGAATCCTGTTCCGCGCAGTATTGTCGACTCAGGATTTCAGCCGACGAGATAGCAAGCTCCGACCAAGCCGCGGACCTTCTCTATCACCACACATATCCCAAAGGAATTCCTCCCATGATGCCGCAGAAGGGAGAAGGCCAAAAGTGACTCCGGCAATGTATGGGCGGCAACGCGAACCGGCAGGCTCTGAGATTACCCGATGAGTTGCCTTGTCGGCAACAGCCTATATGATGAAGCAGCACTCCGGACGTCGGCGTGTTGTATGAAGTTATGAAAATCCATCGTGCATTGCGAATCTTGGCGGCAGGGGTGATTGCTTTCGGGGGAACGATCTACTCGGGCCGTGCCCAAGGCATTCCCGGAACGGTGCGACAACTTCTGGTGTCCGTGGCTCCGGGTTGGGACAGCTCCCAAGGGGTTCTCCGCCTCTATGAGCGACCGGACGCATCCGCCCCTTGGCGTCCAGCCGGCGACGGGAAAATCCCGGTTCTTTATGGGAGGAACGGTCTGGCCTGGGGCCTTGGTATTTTGCCGGTCCCGTCCGGACTCTCCAAAAAGGAAAAAGACGGGCGCGCTCCTGCCGGATGCTTTGCCATTGGCACCGTTTACGGCTATGCCGGAAAATTGCCCAAGGGCTCTGATTTCCGCTACCGCCAAGTTTCCGAGTGGGATGCCTGGCCGGACGATCCCCAGAATCCTTATTACAACCAGCACGTCGTCATCGATCCCAAGCAAGGAATCCCGGACTGGTTCCAGAAACAGAAAATGCGGCACGGAGATCCGGCCTACGCCTGGTTGGTCGAAATCCGCCACAACAGCGACCCGATACGTCCGGGCGCAGGCAGTGCCATTTTCATGCACATCCGCCGCGGCGCCAACCGGCCGTCAGCCGGATGCACGACCATGGAGGAAGACAATCTGGTGCAAGTGATCCGCTGCTTGCGGACTGACATGAATCCACATTACGTCCTTCTGCCGCGGAAAGAATACGAACGCTTCCAGACGTCCTGGGGCCTTCCGGAATTTCCCTGAGCCAACACCACCATATCAAGCCCCTTTCAATCCAGGTATTAATAACTTCATACAATATATGTCATGTAAAATTGTTACTATCGAATAAGGCTGAACGGGTTTTCTCTGGGGTTTTGGCTCGCGAGCCTCCTCGGTCCCCTCTGGACGGTCCGTGATTCAGCGCCGTTCTCAATGACCGCTCCCAACGGCAACTGCCTGTCCGGAAGTGATCCCGGAGGGTGCCAGAATCAGGTCTTCGAATCGGTTCGCGACTTTCTGGCATCCGTGCTGCCCGCCCATCCCAGCTTCTGGCGCAAGACCCCAAAAAAGGACGCCTCGGAACGGAAGATCAAAGGCACCACCACGGGTGCGCGCCGGATCTCCACACGGAACGTATCGTCAATTTCAGCGATCTGTTCCCCATCCACTGCGATCAGAGCAGGATCGCGCAAATCTTTCGGAAGGATCTGCACCAGACTGCTGTCGCTGACCACAATGGCTCGGTCCGACAAGGCATGGGGACAAATCGGTGTGATCGCAAAAACCGGCGCCATCGGCTCGATGATGGGTCCCCCAGCCGACAATGAATAGGCGGTGGATCCGGTCGGCGTGGCCACGATCAACCCGTCTCCGGCATAATGATTCACGAACCGACCACCGACACAGACTTCCAGGCTGACCATCCGGCAGCCGGCCCCGCGGGTCACGGCCACCTCATTGAGGGCGTAAAATGTTTTCAGTCGACGGTTTTTCACTCCGACCCGGATTTCTATGACCGCCCGGTGACTGATCTGGAAATTGCCCTCGACGATGAAATTGACCGCTTCCTGGGCTTCGTCGGCGGTCGCGCAGGACAGAAAACCCAGGGTGCCGCTGTTGATCGCCGCCACCGCGCAGCGCAATTCCGGCTGAGCCGAGAGGGCTTCCCCCATCACCCGCAGCATGGTGCCATCCCCACCGAGCACCGCCAGCACCTGGGCCCATCCGGTCAGTTTAGAGAGCGGCATGACGCCGTCGATGAGATGCGACGGCAACACTTCCGCGAAATGCCGGGCCGTGTTGTCATCGAGACGCACCGCCAATCCGGCCGCATGAAAACTGCGGATGAGCGTTTGGATCAGGTCGCGATTCCCCGATTTTTCCGGATTGGCTACGATGCCGATGCGCTGGGGTTTCCGAGCCATGCGAGGAATTCCTGATTGCCGTCGGCGCCACTTATAGGCGAAGCGACGACCCCGCGCCACTCCTTTGCGAGATCTTCCGTCACATGACGGCGAATCTTTTCTACGGCGGCCTCGCGCAGACCGGGCTCCCGGACCACGCCCCCCTTGCCGACCAGTTCCCGGGTCAGCTCGAATTGCGGTTTGATCAGGCAAACCACGGATCCTTCCGGCTTGAGCACCGAGAACGCAGGGCCTAGAATCAGCGTCAGGGAGATGAAGGACACATCGATCACAATCAGGTCGACTTTCTCCGGCAGATCATCCGGTCCAAGATACCGCGCATTGAACTGCTCCCGGGCCACGACGCGAGGATCGCTGCGGATTTTCCAGGCCAGTTGGTTGGTCCCCACATCCAACGTGTAGGCCTTGGTGGCGCCCCGTTGCAGCAGACAGTCGGTGAATCCTCCCGTCGAGGCTCCGATGTCGAGCACCGTCCACTCCTTCGGGTGGATCGTGAATTCATCGAGCGCTTTTTCTAGTTTTAGACCACCCCGCCCGACATACTTGGGCATTTCCTTGACCTCGATGACCACATCGGTCGGAACCTGCAGACCCGGTTTGGGATTGGCCACCCCCTGGACCCTCACCTCTCCGGCCAGAATCAACCGTCGGGCCATTTCCCGGCTCTCGCAAAGGCTCCGCGACACCAGCAGTTGATCCAGCCGTGCCTTCATCAGGATGCCAGCGGAGCCAGATTAATGCGGTCGATCAATTCCCGGAGCCTCCCATTTTTTCCCCGGTGCATTCGGAATACCAGACGCTGAAACCCCTTCAGGTGTATTTCATTATCCTCCTCCGGCAAGGCCCGGGAAAGCTGGAAGCGGGATCCGTGCTGCAGGAGGTCACAGAAATCCCGGTCCAACTCTTCCACAAAGGCTTCCGTCAGGGGCGATTTCAGGCGGATCACCAGGTCGTGCCCGACAAACCGGTAGGAGTGGAACAGGCGGTAAAACCGGCAGACTTCCTCGACTGCTTCGTCGACTGAATGGCAGAGACGAAAGAGCTTCAGATCATCCTCGGAAATCAGATGGCGTCTCAGCAGATGGTCGCGGATGAACTGCAGGAAGCTCTTCCAATAGGTGCCGCCCGGGGCCTCCAGCATGACAATGGGAAACACTTGCGCCTTCCCGGTCTGCATCAGGGTGAGCACCTCGAAGCCCTCGTCCATCGTTCCGAAACCTCCGGGAAACAGGGCCACCGCGTCGGATTCCTTCACAAACGCCAGCTTTCGGGTGAAGAAGTAATTGAACGTCACCAGTTTGTCATCGCCGGCAATGGTGTCGTTGGCGCTCTGCTCGAACGGCAGTTTGATGTTCAGTCCGAAACTCGCCTCCCTTCCCGCTCCTTTTTGGGCGGCGCCCATGATCCCGTCGCCCGCGCCGGTGATGGTCATAAAGCCGGCTTCCTCCATCCGTTGGGCGAATGCTTGCGCCGCCAGATATTCCGGCTCTCCCCCCTGCGTCCGGGCGGAACCGAAGATGGCGATTTTTGGCCTGTGCGTGTATTGCCGGAACATTTTGCTGGAGGCCCGCATCTCACGCAGGGCCCGGGAAAAGAGTTTCAGGTCGGCGATTCCGAGATCCTCCCGGCCCAGCTTCAAGACGGTGATGATCATCTCGACCAGGTAGGGCTCGTATTGGCCGCAGTCCCAATCCACCACGAGACGGACCACCTCCTCGTCCATTATGGGATCTCCGGTGGTACCTTGCCGGGCCGGGAGGCAAAAGATGCCGCCCCCTGTAAAATCCCGCTCCTCTGGCCGTTCCTGAGCGGGCCTGACCTTCTTAGCCCGGAGGTCCGATTCTGGGACCTTCTCCGATTTGCGACGCCGGGTTGCTTTCTTTGATGTGGACATTATTATGCCGTTCCTACCAGTTGTTTTTTAACCTTGCCGAGAATGCCCCAATTTACTCTGTTCGCGCTCTGGAACCATTGATTTCCTGAGCCGCGTCACTCTTTCTCCTGTTCCGGAGACAGATCCGCCCCGGCATTTCGCGCCCTCCCCCCCCGAATTCAGACTCCATTCACAGCCATGTCAATCCGAACCGACGATTTGCGCATCACCAGCATCCATCAACTCATCGCCCCCGTCATCCTCATCGAGAGCCTGCCGGTGTCCGACGGGGCCGCCGACGTGGTCGCCAAGGCCCGGCGGGAGGCGGAATCCATCCTGCACGGCCAAGATGACCGTCTCCTCGTGGTCGTGGGCCCCTGCTCCATCCATGACCCTGCTGCCGCCTTGGAATACGGGGCCAAGCTGAAGGTAGAAGCCGACCGTCTCCAGGAAGACCTCCATATCATCATGCGGGTCTATTTCGAAAAACCCCGCACCACGGTGGGCTGGAAAGGCCTCATCAACGACCCGGGGATGAACGAGACCTACGACATCAATCAGGGGCTCCGAATCGCCCGGAAGCTCCTCCACGATCTCGCCAATCTGGGAGTGCCCGCCGGGACGGAGTTTCTCGACACCATTTCCCCCCAGTATGTCACCGACCTCGTCTCCTGGGGCGCCATCGGGGCCCGCACCACGGAAAGCCAGATCCACCGGGAACTGGCCTCCGGCCTCAGTGTGCCGGTGGGTTTCAAAAACGGCACCGGCGGCAGCATCCAGATCGCGATCGATGCCATCAAAGCGGCTCGCCAACCGCACCATTTTCTCTCCGTGACCAAGTCCGGAGACACAGCCATCGTGGCCACCGCGGGAAATGACTGCTGCCATCTCATTCTCCGTGGCTCCACCCAAGGCCCCAATTTCAGCCCCGATGACATCAGCGCGGTCAAATCCCAACTCCTTGCCTCCGGCTTGGAGCCTTACCTGATGGTGGATTGCAGCCATGGCAACAGCCAGAAAGACCACCGGAACCAACCGCTCGTCGCGAAAGCTGTCGGGCAACAGGTCGCGGGCGGCGAAACGGCCATTTGCTCTGTCATGATTGAAAGCCACCTCCAGGAAGGCAACCAGGCCCTCAAGGATCCGGCGTCCCGGGACTACGGCAAAAGCATCACCGATGCCTGTGTCGATTGGAATACCACCGTCGACATGCTGGACGATCTCGCCAAGTCGGTCCGCGCCCGTCGCAAGACCTACCTCGCGTGAGGCGTCTCAGCGCCGGCTCAGGCCGCGGAACATTCGAATGCCCAACCCCAGGAATATCAGGTTGGGCAGCCAGGCCAGGAGATAGGGATAGAAATTCGACTCCTCCCGCATCATTTCGATCAGCACCATCAGGGCAAAGTAGACAATGCCGATGCCCAAACTGATGGCGAATCCGACTGAGGTTTCGCGCCGCTGCGCGGTGATGCCGAGAGGAATGCCGATCAAGCCCAGGGTGACGCAGGCGAGGGAAAAGGCCAGGCGCATGCTGATCTCGGTTTTGATCGAGGTCCGGTCTTCCCGCCGCAGGGACTTGTTGTTTTGATTGGACATCAGTTCCTTCCAGGAGAGAGCCTCGGGCTTCATTTTCTGGGGTCTCAGGATCGAGAACGGCATGGAGAACGGCATCTTTTCCATGAACAGCGGCTGCACCACGTGGAATTCTCCGGATTCCTCGGCCCGCACCTCGATGCCCGCCTTCTCCAGCTCAAATTCCAGAACCGGCGATCCTCCCTCGTCCAACTCTGATTTCACGGTCCCCCCTTGGGAGCACAAGAACCGCAGCGGGACCCAGCGTTTGTCGAACTCGATCCCGATGAAAGTGTCCATCCGGCCCACTCCCCGCTTTGCGTACACCTTGTAGCCCGCGATTTCACTCATCACCGCCCGGTCCGGGAAAAGCGCGATCGGATCTTTCTCCGCGAGATCGGCGATCATGTCCGGGAGCAGGGTCTCCATGCTCTTCTTGGCTTCAGGCGCCATCTTCATGTTGATCCAGAAGGTGGTCGCCGTCAGGAGGACCGCCAGCAGCCAGACCGGCAGACAGATCCGGCCCATGCTCATTCCGGACATCCGCAGCGCGATGAATTCGTTGTCCGCCGAGAGCCGGCCGAAGACCAGCAGGATGGCGATCAGAAAGCCCCAGGGAATGATCAACCGCAGGGACATCGGGAGAATCGCGGCAATGAATTTCCAGATGATCCCCAAGTCGAGATCCGGGCGGGCGACCAGCTGATCGAGCAATTCCCGCAGCACCCCTCCCACCACAAAGAGCACACTCAGCACCGTGACCGCGAGGAATGCCGACATCAGCACCTGTCCTCCCACGTATCGATCGATGATTTTCATGCGGCTTGGGTCGCCTTCCGGGGACGCCCGACAATTCTTTAAGGTTGGCTGAATAAAGGGCAGCCCCGGGCATTCCGCAATCCCGTTTTATAGGGGAGAATCCAACGCCCCCGAATCAACGGACCCGCCTTCCCTATCCGGACCTCACTCCACGCCACGGAGGCATCGTCCACTCGGCTCCGGCTCTTCTTGACGTCCCCGCTCCTTTCGTCGAACATGAGCGTTCATAGGACAGGGGCGCGTACCACCCGCAGGGGCCACGCTGAGACTCCGCCCCGGCGGAGAACCCTAAGAACCTGATGCGGCTCGTACCGCCGAAGGGAGTCTGACATGCCGAACCACCAGCCGCGACCACCTTTCTCCGCCCCGGGACACCCCGCTGGCAGGGCGCGCCCTCTTTCCGGCCCGGATCGTTTCTCCCAGGCCTTTTGCTGCCCCCACACTTCCTTTTTCCTTCCCTACCCACGCCCATGATCAGTCCCAACGAACCTTTCGCCGCCGCCACTGCGAACCCCGCCACCGATGCCTCCACCGCTCCCCTGCCCCGCAGCCGCCGGGTCTATGTGGAGGGAACGATCCATCCCGACGTGAGGGTCCCGATGCGTGAAATCGAGCTCTCCCCCACCAAGGATTTCAACGGCCGGGTGATCGAGAACGAACCGGTCCGGGTTTACGACACTTCCGGCCCCTGGGGCGATCCCGGTTACCAAGGCACCGTCGAGGATGGCCTGCCCCCGCTCCGTCGTCCCTGGATCGAAGGCCGGGGCGATGTCATCGCCTACCAGGGCCGCGACGTTGAACCCCGCGACAACGGCTATCTCACCGAGAACCACGCCGAATATGCCGCTGCCAAGCGCGAAGGCATTCTCAGCCCGCTCAAGGCTCCCATCAACGCCCAGCGCCAGCCCCTCAAAGCGCTTCCCGGCAAGGTCGTGACCCAGCTCGCCTACGCGAAGGCCGGCATCATCACGCCCGAGATGGAGTTCATCGCCATCCGCGAAAACATGAAGCGCGCCACCATCGCCGACTTCACCCACGACATCGTCCGCAACGACCTCGACAAGCAGCACGTCGGCTCCTCTCAGGTCCAAAACGAATACACCCCCGGCATCTTCAAGCGCTTCCCCCAGCGCATCCCGAACGAAATCACCCCCGAGTTCGTCCGCAGTGAAGTCGCCGCCGGCCGCGCCATCATCCCCGCCAACATCAACCACCCCGAGCTCGATCCGATGATCATCGGCCGGAACTTCCTCGTCAAAATCAACGCCAACATCGGCAACAGCGCCGTCGCCTCCAGCATTGAAGAGGAAGTCGAAAAAATGCGTTGGGCCACCAAGTGGGGCGCCGACACCGTCATGGAT
>JADZAX010000273.1 GCA_020852405.1 Verrucomicrobiales bacterium | reverse complement strand
TTTTGGGATTCGCGAAGAGAGAATCACGAGCCGTCCAGAACGGGAAACCGAGGCATGGTAAGGCGTGGATTCATCCCCGCCTTTCCGGATAAAGAGAGAATTCGTTTCGCTGTTCAGCAACTTTTCGGATTCGGGCAGGTTCCAAATTGATCATGTCACGCTTGCTCATTAGCAACCTTTCCATCGCTTTCTGCTGGACGTTCCTCTTTGCGACATCGTCCGCGGAGGAATCGTTAAGCGCTGATCAAACGCAGTTTTTCGAGACGAAAATCCGCCCGGTATTGGCGGGACACTGCTACGAATGCCACTCTGCGAAAGCGGAAAAAGTGAAAGGTGAATTGCTGCTGGATTCGCGAGCAGCCATGCTGCGCGGCGGCGCAAGCGGCCCCGTCGTTGTGCCTTTCAAACCCGAGGAAAGCCTGCTGATCGAGGCGTTACACTATCTGGATCCGGATCTCGCGATGCCGCCAAAGAAGAAGGGCGGCAAACTGCCCGATTCTGTGATCGCTGACTTTAAGCAATGGGTGAAGATGGGAGCGCCGGATCCGCGGAAGGAAGAGACGATCGTGAAGAAAAGTTACGACCCGGAAAAGGCGAAAGCATGGTGGTCCTATCAACCGGTTGCCGCACCGACCGTCCCGACCCCAAAGGCTTCCGATTGGCCCCGGACGGAGATCGACCGGTTCATCCTGACATCAATGGAAGAGAAAGGAATCCAGCCTGTGGAGGATGCGGATCCGGCTTCGCTTCTGCGCAGGGTGTTTCTTGACCTCACAGGTCTGCCGCCCTCTCCGGACTTCGCTGCGAAGTTCCTGAGCAATCCGGACTCGGTGGTCTACGAACACATCGTCGAGACGCTGCTTGAGTCTGAGCACTTCGGGGAACGATGGGGCCGCCACTGGCTCGACGTGGCTCGCTACGCGGAAACGACGGGGCGCGATGTCAATATGACCCTGCCAGAAGCCTGGAGATATCGCGATTACGTGATCGACGCCTTTGCGAAGGACAAGCCATTTGATGCATTCATTCGCGAACAGATCGCCGGAGATCTCCTGCCTGCGGAAAGCGAACCTGACCGGGCCAACAAACTCACGGCGACCGGCTTTCTTGCGGTGGGTCCCAAGGGACTCAACGAAACAGATCCCCGGCAGTTCGCGGTCGAGTTGGCAGGTGAACAGATTGCCGCAGTGTCACAGGCTTTCCTTGGTATGACGGTATCCTGCGCCCGGTGTCATGATCACAAGTTCGATCCGATCACCCAACGGGACTACACGGCTCTCGCGGGCATCTTTCTGAGTTCAGAAACGCACTTCGGCACCACGGGAGGCGTCCGCGCACGAAACGCATCGGACCTCATTGAAGTGGCCGCATCGGCAGGTCTGGAGACGCTCGGTCGCCACATGGATCCCGCTGTGTGGGCGGAAAAAAATTCCCAACGCGAAGCCATTGTTGCCCGCCAAGCAGAAGCCCTCGCCGTGCGGAAGCGGGGTGGCGAAGGAAGCAGTCAAGTGAACGGGTTCGACATCGTGAGGATGATGACCAGTGCCAAACAGATCGAAGTGGAGTTGGCCGGTTTCAATCCGGACGGCACGGCCAAGCCCAGAGTGATGGGAGTGCTCGACAAGCCGATCACGGCTCCCCCGGTAACGCGCCGGCAAAGAGGCGGGATGGTCGGCGGTCCCAACAGTGGGGGTAGGCAAAGCAGTGGATTCGAGACCATCGGAGACAGCCCGTTTTTCGCTCGAGGCGACATCGCGAAGGAGGAAGAGAAAGTCCCCCGGGGTATCCCCTCCTTTCTCTCGAGAGGAAAGGCATGGGAGATTCCAAGCAATGCGAGCGGCAGGCTGGAACTTGCCAACTGGATCGCTTCCACAGATAACACGCTGACATCGCGGGTGATCGTGAACCGCGTTTGGCACTGGCTTTTCGGCCGTGGACTTGTGGAGAGCGTGGACAACTTCGGAGCCAGCGGTGCCGCTCCCTCGCACCCGGAATTGCTGGACTATCTCGCCCGCCAATTCGTCGCGGACGGCTGGAGCATCAAGACGCTCATCAAGCGCATTGTAACGAGTCGAGTCTATCAGTTAAGCTCGCAACACGATGAAACCAATTTCCTGGCCGACCCGGACAACCACCTTCTCTGGCGCAGCAATGCCCGGCGCCTCGACGCGGAGACGATCCGCGACAGCATGTTATCCGCGAGCGGTCTTCTCGATCGGGAGCCGCCGATCGGATCGCCGATCGCTTTCGCAGGTGATGGCCCTATTGGCGGGCAGCGCTATCAAGTGATGAAGGAGGAGGAACTGGCTGCCGCGGGCGGGAACTTCCGCAGCGTTTACCTGCCGGTGGCCCGCAATGTTCAGCCGGAAGTTCTCGCGATCTTTGACTTTGCCGAGCCGAGCATTGTTCTGGGCTCCAGAGATACGACGATTGTCCCCCCTCAGGCCCTGTTCATCCTCAACAGTGACTTCGTCGAGGAGCAGGCCACCGCCATGGCAAAGCGGGTCATGAAGGAACCCGATTTCGACACACGCTTCGCGCTTGCCTGTCGCCTCACCTGGTGCCGGGAACCGCTGCCGGCCGAACGGGAAGCGGCGAGAGCCCTGGACCGGAAGGACCTCGCTTCCTGGACGAGCATCTGCCGGGCCCTTTTCGCCAGCGCCGACTTCCTCTTCACGAACTAACATTTCCAAGAACATGAACCGCAGACATTTTTTGCAGACAAGCTCCCTGGGATTCGGCTGGCTGGGATTCACCGCCCTCGCGGCGCAGGCGGCGGAGAAGTCCACCAAACGGGTCATCTTTCTGTGCATGCAGGGCGCGCCTTCCCATGTGGACACCTTCGACTACAAGCCGAAGCTGAACGCCGACACCGGCAAGCC
>JADZAX010000272.1 GCA_020852405.1 Verrucomicrobiales bacterium | reverse complement strand
CAATGCTCATCCCCAGTTTTGGCGACCGCGATCGAGTTTTCCCGGGACGCCAACGACCAGTGGCAACGAAAAGCGAGAGTTGCTTCGTTTCCCCCGCCGGTTCCGATCTTGCTTTTATGGAACGGGAGCATTGCGCTTGGCCAATTTCACGTTGGGGCTTGTCGTTCCACCAGCGTTTCGCACTTAAACAGGCGTGCCATCCCGGCCGGCAAAAGCGGGTAAAACTCAAACCCGGGCAGGGCTCAAATTTCTGCTCTCCATGCTCAACCCGGTATCTCAGAGGGCTTCGAAGCGAGGTGGATGCCGTCGCTTGCCGTTTCAGCCCGGCTCTGCAAAAGGAAACGTGATTTGCTCAAGGGGCCAGAGAAGCGGGAATTCCCATCTCTGCGAGGTCTTTTCGTGTGAATCCCGTTCCCAAACTTAGCACTTTCCACTTGCTGTTGCCGCCTTTGAGAAAAGCGATCGCCGGATCAGTCTTTCCTGAAATCGAGATGACTTTTACCCGGGCAAACCCCGGGACGATTTTTTCGATGGTGACGGATGGGTCGTCTACATCCGCTTTCTGAAAAACATAGCGCATCGTGGCTTGAGTGATCGCATCGGAATCTTCATTCGCGCTGACCGCTGAGGCGCTAAGTGAGATCGTTGCAAAAAAGAGTATCGTTCTGGTGACGAAGGATGCTGTCATGGCTTGGGTGGAAATATTTCCCTGATTAGGAATCTGCACGGTATCTTGACTTCAGTCAATACCATCACCATGGAGATTCATCGGCTCCGGCTCAATCTTTATTCGGTCAGCCGCCTCGATGATGTTCACGGTTTGGGTGCTCTGCGAAATTCGGTGGCTCCGGATTCAACCTTCGCAAGAGGTGAATCGTGTCGGTTTGCTTGACATCCAAACAACCGGGCATCACTTGTCTCCGTTCTTGTCGCCAGATGAAATCTAATGCCGCACTTCCACCCTTTGGGATGTCGGGATTTGCACGATTTGCCGTCAGGGCTGGGCTGAGAAACCTGCACTTTGACGCGAAGGCGAGTTCGATGGCAAACGAGTCCAGCTCAGACCCCTTGTGGGCGAAACTATTTTTCGGTTTTTACGTGACCGGATATTCTTTTTCCCTTCACTCAGCCCCATCTTTGCCATAATAGGGTCGTTTCCTCGCGCCTTTCCACCACATGAATGTTCCATCCTATCCAACAGCTGAATGTGGCCTGATCTCGGAAGCGGCGGCCTCCCTGCGGTTTCGTTATCGGGCTTTTGTGTTTACGATGCTCTTGCTTGCGGGATGTGTTTCCTTGTCCCTTGCCTTGCATGGTTCGACTTGGTCCACTTGGGCGCTTTCTGCCACCGGTTGGATCGTGGGTGCCGGGGTTCCCTGGTTGGGCTGGCACCTCCGGGTTCCTTTTGCCGCCCGTGTGGCCGGCCCCTTGCTGCAATTGGGAAGCCTGTCACTTGGAGGGATCGATCCCCGCTCCTCATTGTGGACACTCGCGGATTTGCCGGTGCTCTTTTTTTTGGCTGGCTGGGTCATCGACGTGTGCCTGCGCCAGAGGAAAAAGGGCTGGGCATTGCTGGGAAGGATCCTGTTCTCCCTACTGTGGTGCTATTTTTTCCGGCATACCTTTGATGGGATCTCTGTCGATGCCTCTGGGTGGCTCGACATGATGGGAATCGTTTGTGGAATCGTCATTGTTTGGCTGCCGCGCGAAATGTTGACGCCGCGACGGTTTCGTTCCACTGTGGCCAGCCTGGGAATCATTGAGCGGGGCCTGCAATCGGCGGGGGGCTGGTTGGCTACGAGGGCAGGAATTGCCGCTCTGGTTATCATTCCTGCCGTGATTTTTCTTGATCTGCTTGACCTGCCTCCTTTGCTCCGTCAGGCCACCGCTTCGGACGTTGCCGCTGGATCGCAAGGAACTCCCATGTTGCTTTGGGAGAGGGAATGCCGGGCCTTGACCGAAGAGGATTTTCAGAAGCTGGAAATCCGCGCCACCGAGCCGGAGCAGACCCGGGCCGTGATCGAAGCCATCGGCACATTGCGACTTGACCCCAGAAATGCGGCGTCGGTGACCAACTTGGTGGCCTTGGGCCCCCAATCGATCCTCTCCCTGAGCGACTTCGTGAAACATCGCAGCGAACTGGCGGTCTTTTACATCGACCGGAAAGCTTCCGGAGACGATCGGGTGACGGCTGGAATGTGGTCCGTGCCCGATCCGAAACTCGTTTCATGGAACGAACTGAGGCGCCTAACCCCGGAGGATGTGGAACGCATCGATACCGCAGTTCACCAAGGCACGGTGATTATCCTCACCGGTGGGGTTTTGATCCTCCTCCTGCTGGGAGGGCCCAGTGGCGGTGTTCCGGCCGCTTGGTGGATCGCCATTTTTATTGCAGGAACGAACATCGGCTGGGTGAATGAACCCCTCAAGCTATTGATTGATCGAGTCCAGTTCACCATCTGGCGGGACTACTCGAATCTTCAGGTCGGGGCGATCTTGTTTGGACTTCATTCCCTTGTGGAGTTTCTGCTTCACACGGCGCATTGGCTGTCGTCGAATTTGGTTTCACAGGCGGGTATTTGGGTATCGTTGTGCTGGCCGGCACGGCGCAGCCGTTTGGTTCGTTCGTGGTTGGACCGGTTGTGGCTGCATGCCGGCAAGGTGACGGCAGTGGCTGCTGGATTGTGGGTACTACGGTTTGGGTTTTTCTATTTCGGCCAGACGTGGACATTCATGAATTACGCTTGGTTCGCCGTCTTCCCGGTCCTTCTGGTTCTTGGTGGCGCGTGGTGGCGCAGGCGCTTGTTCCTCCGCCGTGAAAGACTCCCGGTGGTCGGAAAACTGGCTGCGGCAGCCTTCTTGCTGCGTGCATCGGTCCCGTTGGTGTTCAATGTGGCAGCGCACCTCGTTGGATCTGGAGCCGCGGCGGTGTGGCTTGGCCATGCCGCCGTTGGATTGGCGGTGATTTCGGTAGTGATGTTGGTCATCGCCTTGGAACACGGGACTTTCTTGTCACCGCCGCATGTGGAAGGGCAGATTTGGATCATCGCGGTCGCGGCGATTCCCATCCTGGAAAGTTTGATTGGCAATCCTTTCGAAGATATCGCACAGCGTTCGGGATTGTTTCTTGGGACTACCGTCGGGTGGCTCGCCTTTGCTGCAGGCATGTGGGTCATCAACCCAGTATATTCGTTTATTGGGGATTTTCTTTCCCGTTGGCGTGCGAAAGGAATGCGTCAGATTGCGGACTTTCACGATTCTCTGAAAAGCTTCGCTCTGAGCAACCAGGATGGTTCTGAATCCATTTCCGAGGTCTGCGATTTGTTCGATACCCTTGAAATCGAGGCACCCCGATTGTGGAAACACCTGGGCAAAGGGGTTTTCCAACTCAGATCCCCGGCGGGGGAGTCACCGGATTCCGTTCAGCTCATCTCAGCCTGTCTGGCCGATGGATTGGCGGAGACAAGCGGAGCGTTGCGGTTGGAAGAAATGAGGTTGGAATGGAGGTGGGCGGCGTTTCATGGCGAACTGGATCAGTGGTTCTCACGGCACGGGGATCTGCTGGTCCTGCCTGCCCACCATCAGGGCGTGCTGGTCGGCTTGTTTTGCGCGTCCGATGTGCCAGAGAACCGCTTTTTGCTCCGACCGGCGGTTTCCACCGAATTGGGAAAATCGCTGGCCACGGCTTTGTTGCTCACGCCCGCTTCGGCGACGACCTTGGATGGATCTTCCCAGCCCATCTGACCCATAGGGCGCGCCTGATCTCGCTGCTTTTCTTCCGCATCCCGGAACGGGCATACCACTTTGCAACCGGCGCACCCCAACATTGGAGGCTGCGGTATTCCTGCCAGAAGACCGCCAACCAGGCGACAGGGACGATCGCCAGCGACCAGTCTTTGATGGAGAGAAACCCAGGCGCCACCGAGAATTCGGTGCCTCCCAACAAGACTTCCCAATTCCACAACCCGTGGAGCAAAGCGGACAGGAGCCAGCCCAGACCGATGCACACGATGCGGCGTGAGAGGGTTGTTTGCAGGGCCGCCATGCCGATGGCAAAGGCCATGGGCAAGCTGAACATCACGTGCAGATAAGCCATTGAACTTCGCAGATTCCACGCATCCATCATGCTCCCGGACGGCGCTTTGCCGAGATGAATCGCATTTTCAAACCAACCAAAACCGATGGCCACCAAACTGCCCACCATGACGCTCTGCCATGGGCCGAGGATCGGTCGTCGTCCCCAAAGCAGCAAAAACGGCAGCAAGCCTTTCAACGCCTCCTCCACCATGGGAGCCGACAATACGCTTCCTGCAAGACTTCCGAGGGCTGCGTCGTCGCCGGGACCAAACAGACCGCTGTTCGAAACCTGGTCTTCCACCACCACCCGCACCATCACATGAGTGTAGGAAGCCACGAACGGAATGACCAATGATCCCCAGCCGAACGCCTGCGCCCAAATCTGTGCCCCGATCGGCGGCAAACGGTCCAACCAGACCAGCAACGCCAATCCCGGAAGCAAGGGCAGGAGCGCTATCCCTAATCCTTTGCCAAAGGCTCCAGCAGTCAGACCGTGGCCGGACCAGAGCTCCAGGGCCGAAATCAGATAAAGGGAACACCAGAGCCATTGAGTTATCTGTTTGTTCATGCGCAATCAGTCCAAAAGGGTTGTCAGGAACAGGCGCTCGAAGCTTTCCAGATTCACTTCTTCACCCACTTTCACCGGAGTACCATCCGGCGTTGGTTCCGTTCGACCCAACTGGGAGCCTTCTTCCGTGATGATCCGGATGGTGGCTTCATGGCTCCCCATCACTTCCGGATGCGCCGCCGCGACCGCCGCCATGGTGTCCCAAAAAAAGAACCATCCACCATCGATGCCTTCTTGTACCGAACCGAGGAGGCTGAGCAACAATTCCGAGGTTTGATCCCGTTTT
>JADZAX010000271.1 GCA_020852405.1 Verrucomicrobiales bacterium | reverse complement strand
TGAATTCCCAATTCATCGGCCCGGAAAGGCGACGATTCAACCGCGCAGATCATAGCACATGATCTTTTCCTCTTCGCGCAGATACAAACGACCGTCCATCACGACCGGATGCGCCCAACTTTTGCCTTTTTGAAACACCGGCATGAACTGGCTTTTCAGATGATACCCTTTGGGCGTGGCTTCAATGAGGGCAACCACCCCGTCTTCATACCGGAAGATCAGATCCCCATCGACATAGAGGACCGCTGCGGAACCCGATCCCGGTCCGCGCTGATCTCCTCCCCAAACGACTTCCCCGGTCGCCATTTTCACACAGATGGGGAATCCATTGTTGTGGGCGTGCCCGCAAAAAATGTAACCATCCACCAGCACCATGCCGCCATGGTGATTTTGCAAGGTCTTGGCATCCAGGAAATACACTTCCTCGGCCTTCACTCCGTCCCCTTCTGGGCTGAGCTTGAGCAGGACCGATCCAGTGCCGTAGCCGGTTGAGCAGAACACATGATCCCCCTCCACCAAGGGAGTCGGAATGTTGGCGGTCCCATTGGCGACTTTGTTGTAATGCCAGAGAGGCTTGCCATCCGAAGCCCGCACTCCCACCACCCCGCGGCCCGTGAGCTGGATGTATTGCTTCACCCCAGCCCCTTGGGAAATGACGACGGAGGAATAGCCGGCCCCGTCCTTCCCCTTGTCTCCCAATTCCGGAGGCGTCGGGGAACGCCAAATTTCCTCGCCGGTCTTCTTGTCCAAGGCAATCAGAAGTGCCCCCGCACCTCCCGGAGTGCAGATCAAATTGTCTCCATCGATCAGGGGAGATTCACTGAACCCCCAACCGCTCATCATCTTCCCTCCAAAATCGGCGGCAAAATTCTTGGCCCAGACGACGGCGCCGGTGTCGGCGGAAGCGCAAACCAGATCGCCGGCCAATCCGATGGCATAGACCAGCCCGCCGTCCACCTGGACAGAACCGTTGCTGTGTTTGCCGGTGCCGAAAGGCAGGGTCCAGAGCAGTTTGCCATCAGTGACATCAAAGGCGAAAACGCACTCGGCTTCCTTGAGCTTTCCCATGGTGAAAAGCTTTCCTCCGGCCACGGAAACACTGGAGTATCCCTGACCACAACCTTCCGTTTGCCAGAGCAACTTGGGACCTCCTTCCGGCCAGGTTTTGAGCAACCCGGTTTCAGAAGATTTTCCGTCGCGGTCCGGCCCCCGCCAACCCGGCCAGGAGGTTTTCGCCAAGGTTTGTGACCTCGCATCTTCTTGGGGGGTGCCCCAAACGGAGAGTGCGATCAGAACGAGGAATAAGGAAAAGGGCATTTCATTTTTCATATGACTGGGCAAAGGACGGACAACAAACCGGCGAAACTGTCTAAATCATGCAGACTTTCCTGCAAAAAATCCAGCCTCTTTCCCGGAGTCGCGCGATCATGGTGAATCAGCCATGAAGATTCCACCCGATCCCGACAGCCTCCAGTCCTTACTCAGCGAAGCGGCGGAAGCGCGCCATCAGGCGTATGCTCCCTACTCCGATTTTTTCGTGGGAGCAGCCCTGCTTTGCTCGGATGGTTCCATTCACAGGGGCTGCAATGTGGAAAACGCTTCCTATGGACTGACCCAGTGCGCCGAGCGGGTCGCGATTGCAAATGCCATCACCGCCGGACAACGGTATTTTGTCGCGCTGGCCCTGAGTTTGACCAAGGCAGGCACTCCCTGCGGGGCCTGTCTACAGGTCATGCAGGAGTTCGCTCCGCGGTTGCGGATCATTCTGGGCGACGAAAAGGGAACATGGGTGCGGGAAACGTCCCTGCCGGATCTCCTGCCACAACCCTTTGGTTTCGAAAAATAGAGGGGAGGAAGGCCGTGGATGAAGCAGGACGAATTTTCGGTTCATAAAAATATCAATTTTTCTGAATCATAAATTGAAATAGGCCTCGTTATTGCTATCATTACGAGAATTGTCAGACTTCACCGTCTCATCCAACGTTCTTCAGATCATGAAATTCCAACACTTTCTGCTCTTGCCCCTTGCTTTGCTGCTTGGTATCACCCTGCTCCCGTCTTGCTCCAAGGACCCCAAAGTGGTGGCGGCAGAAATGCTCAAGGAACGGAATTACAGTAACAAGGTCGAGGACTTCCTGATGGCAGCGTCCACCGGTGATTTGGAGGCGCTGGATCTCTTTGCCACCCTCGGCATGGACATCAATGCCGTCGGCCCCAAGGGTTCCACCGCCCTGCACCGGGCCGTCAGTGCGGGACGGGTTGAAATTGTGCGTCATCTGCTGGAACGGGGAGCCAATCCCGACATTGCCGATCAATCCGGCAGAATCCCCTTGGTTCAGGCAGCGGACAGTGGTTCCAGTGATCTCGTAAAACTTCTTCTGCCGGTCACCAAAACTCCCGAGCGCAAAGACAATGAAGGTTGGGGAGCGCTGACCATTGCGGCCTTCAACGCCCATTCCAAGACGGTCAAAATGCTCGCTCCCAAGCTGCGCAACCAACTCGACGATGCTCTCCTCGTGGCCTGTTTCCGCGGCGATGTCTCGACCATGGAGGAAATCCTCAAAAACGGCGCTTATATCAACACCCGGAGTCCCGACGGGGAAACCCCACTCATGATCGCGGCAGAGAACTGCCACCTGGGAGCCATCAAGCTGCTCCTCAAAAACAAAGCGAACCCCTAC
>JADZAX010000270.1 GCA_020852405.1 Verrucomicrobiales bacterium | reverse complement strand
GAGGTGCAGGGCGAGATCGACATTGTGCGAGTTGAGGTCCCACTGTGGTCCGGCATAGGCGGTGGCCTGGCGCAGTTTCCAGTTCAGCGGAAACGCCGGATCCACCAGCCAGCTTTGCTGGTAGGCGCCGCGCCAGTGGCGGATCTCGCCGATGCGGCCCTCGTCGATGAGCTGCCGGGCCAGGACCACGGCGGGCGCGAGGCGGTAGTTGTGATTCACGTAGTGGACGATCCCGGAAGCTCCGGCGGCGGCCACCATGGCGCGCCCTTCCCCGGGGGTCATGGCCAGTGGCTTCTCACAAAAGACGTGCTTGCCGGCCTGGGCCGCCGCGATGGCGACTTCGGCGTGGAGGTGCTGGGGCAGGGCGATGTCCACGATATCGACATCGTCGCGCTCCAGCACGCGGCGCCAGTCCGTTTCGATTCCGGCCCAACCCCAGCGTTGGGCGAATCCCTGCAGCGCGTTTAGATCCCTGCCGCAGGCGACCTGCAGCACCGGATGGACCGGGAGATCAAAGAACCGGGAAACCTGGCTCCAGGCATTGGAGTGTGCCCGTCCCATGAAGCGGTGGCCGAGCAGGGCAATCCGGAGCGGCCTGCTCATTTCCGGGGAGCGTGGGTGAGAGGAGTGGCCGGGCGTTCGGCCGGGACCCGGCCATACGCGACGGGGAGCCGACAGGTCCGCAACCGCGGCAGCACCAGACGGGCGAAGCGCTCGCATTCCTCGAGATGCGGATAACCGGAAAGGATGAATGCGCGGAACCCCAGCGACAGATAGCGCTCGATTTTTGCCACGACCTGGTCTGGATCACCCACGATGGCCGAACCGCAGCCGGAGCGGGCCCGGCCGATGCCGGACCAAATGTGGGGCTCGATGTAGCCATGGGGGTCGGCCTGAGCCCGCAGCTCATCCTGCCGGAGGACTCCAGCAGAGCGTGAGTCCTGCGAGCGGTGGTTGAGCTCGGCGCCACGATGGTCGTCGAGCTTGGAGACGAGAGCCTCCGCTGCCGCCCGGGCCTCCTCCTCGGTCTCGCGGACCACGACATGGATGCGCAGGCCGAAGTCGAGGGTGCGTCCGTAGGTTGCGGCACGGGTGGTCATGTCCCGCATCGTTTCGACCAGCCTCTCCTCGGTTTCAGGCCACATCAGGAAAACATCGCAATGCTCGGCACAGAGTTCCCTCGCGGAGTCGGAGATGCCTCCAAAATAGAGCAAGGGCCCCCCATTCTGCTGGTAGGATCTCACCGGATCGCAGCCCAGATCAATGTCGTAGTACTGGCCGTGGACCGAGATGCGCTCATCGTTCCATCCTTGTTTCAGGATCTGGATGACCTCGCGGGAACGGGCATAGCGGGCTTCTGAATCCAGAGTCTCCCCGGGCAGGTCGGAGGAGATGATGTTCACGGTCAGTCTCCCCTGCAGCAGATGATCCAGAGTGGAGAGGGCGCGTCCCAACATGGGAGGGTGGATTTCCCCCATGCGGACCGCCACCAGGAGTTGGATCTGGGAAGTCAGTGCTCCGACGGCTGCGGCAAACGGAATGGGTTCCTGGCCGGTGACATAGCCGCTGGGCAGCAGGATGTTTTGGTAGCCCAGGCGGTCGGCCAGACGAACAATGTCCGAGCAGTGTTCCCAGTTGCTACGGAGATCTTCATCGAGTTCTCCCAGAAAGCGGCAGTCTTCGTTGCAGAGGGCGCTGAACCATGAAATTTCCGCCGCATCGAGATCGGCGGACTGGATGCGGATGCCAGGGGGAAGACTCATGCCCATTATAGAGGCCTAAAATGCCGCAGTTGGCAACGGCGCAGGTGTGTTCGGTGGACAGTCCCCTCTCTCCGGCGGATCACTTGGCTTTGGGACGTTTGGCTTTGGCCGGTTGGGCGGGAGTTGCCACTCCGGCTTTTTCCCGCAAGGTGAGAATGACACGACCGACATAGCCGTCGATCCGTTCCGCTTTCCCGGCTGGTTTCATGGGCAGCCCTAAAATGCGGTCTTGGGCCGCGCGGGCCCTGTCCCCCAGATAGTCGATGGCATTGGCTGCGAGCAGGGACACAGGAACGGAATGCTTTGTTTGGTCGGCGAGATCCACCAAAATCTCCAAGGCCCGGGCTGTTTCGTCCTGGTTTCCGTAGCGTCCGAGCACTTCTGCGGACACGGCCCGGACACTGCCCGAGGGGTCGCTATCCGCAGCCTTGATCAGAGCGGCCCGCCCGGACTCCAGTCCGGCGGGGCCATGCACCAGCAGTCCGGTGACGCCCCAATAGCGCACCGCGCTGTCGGGGGACTCCAGCAGGGCCACAATGGCGGGCAGATCGGCCGATTTCTGGGAGGTTGCAAGGTTCGCGGCCGCGAAGACGGCCTCGAAATCATAGCGCTTCGGGTCATGTCCCATATCGTAGGGGGATCCCTCGCCGGAACGAGTGTGGATTTCGTCCTCCGGCAGGAAACCCACGTCCTTGATCTCCCGAGCCCAGGTTTGTTGGGCCTGGCGCATTTCCTCCAGCACCATCCGGTGCTCGGGAGATCCCGCGAGATTGTGAACTTCGTAGGGATCGGTTTCGAGATCGTAGAGTTCCTCGGATGGCTTGGTTTTCCAGAACAGGCTCTGCACTTCGTTCAGTTTGCCCTCTTTAAAAAGGGTTTCCCAGACTCGGGTGGTGGGCGTCTGGAACATGTAGTCGACGTGCTGCCCGTAGATCCGGTGGGGCATGTACTGGCGCAGATAAATGTAGCGGGAGCCCCGGACCGTGCGGACGAGGTCATAGCGTTCGTCCATGCGGCCGCGGAAGCCGTAGACATATTTCGGGTCGGGTGTTTTCTGGGGGCCGGCGAAGGCTTTTCCTTGCATCGTGGAGGGAATTTCCTGTCCGGCAAGGCTCAGTAGGGTGGGGGCAAGATCGACGAAGGATACCAGCCTCTGGCTGACCCCTCCCGGAGTGTAATCTTGGGGGGCAAGGTGCTTCCATTTCTCCGGGAAATAGACGAGGAGCGGCACATTGAGGCCGGAGTTGTAGGGCCAGCGTTTGCTGCGGGGCATGCCCGATCCATGGTCACCGTAGTAAAAAATAATCGTGTCCTCCTCGATGCCGGCCTTTTCCAGCTCCGCCAGCTGTTTGCCCGAGATGAAGTCCATCATGGTCACCCGGTCATAATACTGGGCCCAGTCCTTGCGGACTTCGGGGGTGTCCGGGTGGTAGGCCGGGATTGGGGCCTTGGCCGGATCGTGGATCCGGTCCTTATCATTGATGGCATTGCGGATCTGGGATTCGTGGCTGATCGTGGAATTGAAGATGGCGAAGAAGGGGCTTCCGGCGGGGCGGTTTTGATAGTGGGCCTTGGGGCTCGATTCGTCCCAGACCGTGCCTGGCTTGGTGAGGTTGTAATCTTCTTTGCTGTTGTTGGTGCAGTAATAACCCGCGTCCTTGAGATGCTGGGGATACATCCGCAGTCCCGCCGGGTAGGGGACCATGGACCGCATGTGTTCCGCGCCGGTGGAGGGCGGAAAAATGCCGGAGATGATGGTGGTGCGGGCCGGGGCGCAGACCGGGGCGCAGGAAATGGCATTGGTGTAGCGCATGCCTTTGGCGGCCAATGCATCGAGGCTCGGGGTGACGGCATACTTGTCGCCATAACAACCGAGCTGGGGACCATTGTCCTCAGAGGTGATCCAGAGGATGTTCGGATGATCGGCAGACAGGCCGTGATCTGGCAGAATCAGGAGAGCCGACAACAAGAGGAAGAAGCAGGAACGATGCATCGGAGGGCAGAATAGAACAAATCTCCCGGAGGCACAAGCATCGCGAAAACCGACCGGGGTTCCAGCAACGCGCGGTCAAACCAGGCGGACGCGGTCCGCGGTGACCATGGCCACCCGGCCGCCTGTATCGAGGTCCACCAGCAATTCTCCCAGCGGCCCGATATCGGCGACCACACCACTCTGGAGGCTGTCTCCGGACTGGGCGGTGATCCATTTTCCCCGCAGGGCGCAGCGTTGGCGAAAATCCTGAAGCACGGTGGAGAAGACCTCGTCGTCCAGACCGGCGGGATACCAGCGGTCCAACTCGGCGAGCACGGCCCCGGCCAGTTCCGGCCGGGAAAAAGAGCGGCCGCCGTTGATGTCCTGAAGGGACGTGACTTCATCGCACAAGGGCTCCGGCCAGGCGGATGCGGGGAGATTGACATTCATTCCGACGCCCAGCACGACGAAGCCTTCGCGGGCGCCGATCCTTGATTCCACAAGGATGCCAGCCAGTTTGCGATTCCCGGCGAGGAGATCGTTCGGCCATTTCAAGCGAAGTCGGGCGGATTCCAGGACGGCTGGAGAGAGCAGTCTTTCGAGTGCCCGGCAGAGGGCCACTCCGGCGATCAGCGGGAGCCGTGACCATTGAGAAATGTTGGCCGCCGGACGCAGCAGAACCGAGAAGAGCAAATTGGACCCCGCCGGTGAGACCCAGGCGTCCCCGCGGCGTCCCCGGCCCCGGGATTGTTGCTCGGCGAAGCGTACGAGACCAGAGGGAGCACCGCCGGTGCCGGCCATCAGGAGATCGTCATTGGTCGATCCGGTGGCGGAAACGCACTCGATTTCGCGTCCGACATGGGGAGAGGGTCCGTACTGCCAATGAGCCAGAGACTGGGCCACTGCTTGGGAAGTCAGCGGGGCATTCACGAGGCGGGCAGGGTCTCGAGATCCAGGGCGAGATCGGCCGCGGTTGCGGAATGGGTCAGCGCGCCCACCGAAATGAAGTCGACTCCTGTTGCGGCGAGATCGGGCAGGGCTTCCAGAGTCACCCCTCCGCTGGCTTCGAGGAGAATCGCGGAACCGGCGGCATTTCGCAGGGCAACGGCTTCTCGGAGCATCCCGGTTCCCATGTTGTCCAGCAGGATGACATCAATCCCCGGCACTGTCAGAAAGGCCCGGACTTGATCGAGACGGTCGGCTTCGACTTCGATTTTTACCGGCCCGCAGGCGCCGCGGACCCGGTCGATCCCGGCGCGCAATTCGTCGACAGTGCCTCCCGCGACGAGGTGGTTGTCCTTCACCATGACCGCGTCATGCAGGCCGATGCGGTGGTTCACGCCCCCTCCGGCCCGCACCGCCGCCTTCTCCAGGAGCCGCCATCCCGGGGTGGTTTTGCGCGTGTCGAGAAGCCTGGTTTTTGATCCGGCCAGAGCCGCGACGTGTCGCCGTGTCAGGGTGGCGACGCCGGAAAGGCGTTGCAGGAAATTCAGGGCCGTGCGCTCTGCGGAGAGGATCGACTGCGTGCTCCCGACAACCGTCAGCACCGTCTGACCGCGCTCCAAAGCTTCACCATCCTTGGCCAGACAATGGATCTCCAAATCAGGATCCACCGT
>JADZAX010000269.1 GCA_020852405.1 Verrucomicrobiales bacterium | reverse complement strand
GACAGGAACTGTGTAGGTCCGGCTCCATGTCCCAGCGACGGAATCGTAATCCGTCTGCCAAAAATCGTTGCCGTGGACCTGCTGGTCGACCGGTTGACCATCCCGGAACAACGTGTGACTGGCAGGTGACGTCAGACCACTGAAGATCAGCGGCACATGGCCCAGTCCTCCGGAAACGACACATTCCGCCCGGTCATCCTCAGCCTCGATGGTGATAGCGGGATGGGTTCGCAACAGCGTGCCGGACTTCACCTCGACGCGCCGGTCATTGCCGATGGCTTCACGGTGGATCATCCGCCAAGTGTTCCCGTCAGCCGTCAGCGCGTCCCGGAGGGCGACATTGGGACCGTAGTAGTCCCCGGCGAACTGCGGCATGACGACAAGTTCGATGGTGGCCTCGATGAAATCGCCCGGTTCCAATCGGTTGACTCCCGGAGGGGTCAGCAAATCGATCGTTGAAGAGTCAACCCGACCGATGGTGACGCCGTGCTCGGCGGCCCAGGGACCGGCAGGTTTTCCACCAAGACGGGCTTTCCAGGAACGAATGACCAATCCCCGGTTGGCAATGGCGCCCGACTGTTCCTTTCCGCGGGGGACGCCGTCATGGAGGGACAGCCAGGGAATGCGCCCCTGACACCCCATCGGTTCCGTTCGATAGGCCGGGCCTCCCCATTGGGTTGCCCATTCCTTGATCAGACCGTTTTCATTGCCAAGCGCTATCCCGCGTCCGCTGATGGAATTGTAGGTGTCAGAACCGAATTGGAAAATGACAAACCGTGAGAAATCCACCGCTTTGTTGACATCGAGCCGCAGGCGATAACAGCCGCGCACAATGTCATCCGTTCTCCCCAGACTCACGGTGGTGCTGTGGGCCATCGCCTCCCCGACGCCACCCGCGAAGGTCACCTCCGTGAAACACGGCCCCTGACGGTGACTGGTCGTTCGCATGCCCCGATGGGCAATGCGATTGCCGGCCACATCAAAGCAGCGGAAAAAGTCGCCTCCCCCGACATTGCTGGTCCAGCCCCAGGGCGCGCCAGTGCCCATGGAACGCACCATCACTGGACGGACATCGGTGATCGTGCAGTCCGCCTGCACCTGGTCGGGCTCATAACAAATGCTCTCGCCCCAAGAACCCAGGGCACTTTGTTCCCACAATTGATTACTGCCCCAACCGACAAGGCATAATTGGGCGTGGGAAGCCGCCGCCACACCTCCCCAATGCCCATAAGCCAGCGTGAGTTCCAGCGAGACCGTGGTTCCCGGTGGCAGGCGCACCTGTGAAATGCCATGGAACCATTGGCTCCCGTAAACACCCCCTTCCGGTTCATTGTGCCAGTTCTTGCTCAGCTGCACCGGCAAGCCCGTTGGATTGCCTTCTTCGTCCCGCAAAATCGCCGAAAAACCGGTGATCGGGGTGCCGATCCGTTGTCGGAATCCCCGGGCCGTTTTTTCGAACATCAGTCGCGCAACCTGTTCCTGCTTATCATAATTGGACAGCACCAACTTCACCCGTTCGAGGGCATCATTGCTGGGCCCGGATCTTCCCGGGGGCGGGACAGGTTCAATGCCGTCAAGATTGATGCGGTGCCAGCCGACTTCTGGATCAAACTCCACCGTCCTGGACCTCCCCGTGGGGATTTCAGTGGCCTGCACAGTCACCAGCGGAGTCCGGTCGAGGACCCGGAAGGCAACGGGATCCATCGCCAAGACCACCTGGCGCCACTCCTCCCCTAGCAGTTTCCTGTCCTTGGGCGATTCCTCGTGCTGCGCCAACACGCCTTGGTCAGTGACCAGTCGCAGCTCCATTGCCGCGGTGGACCATTCTTCACGGGGTTGGATGGCAGAGGCCGAGCCTTGGGCATCAAAGGTCCATTGAGACTCCGGTTCCAGGTTCGGGGGCGATATTTCAGGCTTCGCCTGAAGAAGGCGCAATTCCTCCACCGTCAGAGCCCGGGCATACCACCGGACCTCGTCCACCACCCCTCGAAAATGATAGCCATCACCCGAGTTGTCCTGGCGTCTCCCGAAAGCAACGGCCCCCGGCACCGGGAGGCGCTTCCTGCCGATCCGCTTGTCGCCCGCCAACGCCCCATTGGCAAACAACCGCAGCCTGTCCCCGTCGTAACTCACCGCCAGGTGGTTCCATGCACCGGTTCTCAGGGCTCCCCGGACCACCGGTTCCGTGGTGAATGCGTTGTCCCTGCCTCCACCGATGTTCAGCCGTGCCTGCGGCAATCCATTGAGGATCACGATGCCAATATTCCCCTCTGCCTGTTCGTGCGCATTTTTGCACATCAACCAGGGAAACGTTTTCTCCGAAACCCGGTAATCCGAGGGCAGGAACGCCCACAGCGCCAGAGTGAATGTTTCATGATCCTGGAAATCTCCCGGAGGAATTTCGAAGTGATTCGTTCCGTCCAACCCAAAACCACCCTTGACCCGGCCGAAGGAGGACTCCCCTTTCGCGATGGGCCGGTGTCCCGGTCGTGCCGCCAAGATCAAGCTCAACCGATCCGACCAGGCGACCGTCTCGAAACGCGCCTCCACATTCAACCGAGACCCGTCGTCCGCTGCGAAAACCAGATCCGTGACGTCCGCCCTCTGAAAGAAGCGTCCGGATTCAATCAAGCGCGGCCCGGCCCACCGGGACCAAGGTCCGCCCCCGGCGCAACGGTAGGTCCTACCGTCCATGGTGATGGCCAGTTCCAGCTGCGCCCCGGGCAGTCTGCGCCACTCGGCTTCCATCCCTTCCACCGCCCCAAAATGTTCCATTCGGAGCGTTTCGGTATTCAAAGCCGCCGCGTAATGCCCGGTCTGGATGACCCGCACCCAGGGTGCCGTCGGCGTGTGCGAAGGAAATCCATCGGCCCACCACATCTGCGTCCGATCCCTGGCCTGAGGCATCAGTGGCGAAGGCCCGGTCGCCATCAGGCAAACCGTGGGCAGCAGCAGGATCAGGAACCAGGCAATCCTCCGTGAGGCGACTCCGACAGCCCCCCAACGGCGAAAAAGTCCGTAATAATCGCAACCCATCGCCGTGGCTTTCACCGGAGTGGCGAGGATGCCACAGCGCTTTTTTCCTGAAAAGGCCCCCCATGGATGGAGCACCGGGCCCTTACTCCACGATTTCAAAAATGGCCTCGACTTCGACGGCGACGCCTGTCGGCAGGGATGCAAAGCCCAAAGCGCTCCGGGCATGATAGCCGGCCCCCTCCTTGCCGTAAAGTTGGTGGAGCAGATCCGAAGCGCCATTGATGACGAGATGCTGCTCGATGAAATCCGGGGCGCTATTGACGCAGCCGAGGAGTTTCACGACACGCAATCCATCGAGAGTTCCGTGGGTGTTCCAGACGGACCGCAAAATTTTCACGACGCATTCCCGGGCCGCCTGATAGCCCTCTTCGGTCGTCAGACCATCACCAAGCTTGCCCTTCATGTCACTGACATGCCCGGACGTCAGGAGCTGGTTTCCGGAACGGATGCAGAGATTCAGAAATCCCGGAGTGAGTTTTTCAAAGGTGATACCGAGGTGTTCAGCGTGGACTTGAGGGGACATGGCGAGTTAAGAGGGAAGGTAGAAAGTGAGCAAATAATGGAAGCTCATTGCATGCCAGTGGGCGGATGCATTGTCAACCGCGTCTTCGTGCCGGGTGTTCCGGGCGGACGATCTTCAGCAGGGACTCAATGCCCGCCGGGGTGGAAGACGTGATATTCGAACCGGGCCATGCGCTGGTTCACCCGCATCATGGACACGAGCAGGGCCAACCCCGCCGCCACGACAAATCCATAGCCATACCAAGCTTCACTGGATCTCAAGGTGATCAGACTGAGAACGCCGTTGCTCACGGCAAAGATCGCCGAACAGAGCATCGCACCATTGCGGTCATCGAGATAAAACATGATGGTCAGCATCGCGAGAAAAAGAACCAGCAGCAACGCACCCACCAGGGTGACCCGGAAAACCCCGATCTCAAGCACCCCGATGCCGAGGAAATTCCCCACCGGCGTCGCGAACAGGATCAGCCCCACGGTGAAGAGTCCCTGGACGGTCAACAACCGGGTGAAGCCGGTCGAGAGCGTGTCGACCATGTCGTCCTTGGCGCCACGAATGCGGTCGAGCGAGCCACGGCCATTGACGCACAGGAAGAACCTTTCGTACTGCTCCGCAAACTCGGTCTCCAGCTTGAGGAAGAACACCGTGATGCCGGGCACGATGGAGAGCAGACTCAGATAGATGGCGATGTCGTAGGACGGCGAAGCCTGGAGGAGTCCTGAAACCTGCTGGTGCTGATTGGAGCAGCTCCAGAACAGCCACTTGTCGATCCAGATCCCCACGTTGTAGAAAAATCCGCACAGCGCGAGTTGGGGAAACTTGCGGAAGTACCCGAGAAATGCGAGATCCGCCAGCCGGGGGGAGCCTCCGAGTTCCCTCTGGAGCCGCCAGACGAGAAGGATGAGCAAACCAAGATGGCCAAGGGCGAAGCCCCAGAGGGCTCCCGACACCCCCCATCGGGCACCGACAATGGCGGCGGCGCAGGTCCCGGCATACCCCCCTAAGAAGGAAAAAGCCACTCCCCGGTATTCTCTCAGTCCCGTCAAGTGATTGGAGGCCAGAAAGATCATTCCGATGCTGGTGAGCAGGGCAATCGCAGCTAGTCGGAAGGACATGGACTCGGGCACGCCAAAGCCAAAAAAGGCAATACCAACCGCGCAGGTGAGAACACCGGAAAGGGTCAGTGCCCCGACACAGGAAGGCATGATGTCCTGGGGCTGGCCCTGAGAAAGACGGTCGGAGGCGTACCGGGTCACGACAAGCTGAATCGGGCCGGTGATGATGAGACCCAGGGCGTAGGCATGCGTGATCGCCGAGGTGAACAGAGTCCGCTGTTCCTGGGTGAAGATGGGAGTGAGCCACCAGTATAGGAGCGCAATGGATGCGATTGAGATGATCCAGGGGCCGCTGCTGATGATCCCGGCATAGAGATAGGCGTGGGCGAGGCTCCACCCCGAGCGTGGCTCCAGCATCTTCCGCAGTTCAAATCCGATTCCGGCCATTCGTTTGGTTCCTTTCCTCAGAGGGTGTTTTCCCGCGCGGCGTAGAGCCTGCGGTAGGCGTCGAGGACGGCTTGTTCGGTGTAACCGGCTTCCACCCGGCGGCGGCCCGCGCTGCCGAGTTGGTCCTGGAGAGAACGGTCCTGCAACAGCGCGACCAGAGCCTGTCCCAGCGCCGCGGCATCCCCCGGAGGTACCACACGACCGGCAAACCCGATTCCGGGGGCTTCGCCAGCCCGGCCTTCGATGATTTCCCGACAGGCGCCAACATCGGTGGTGACGCAGGGCACTTCGGCGGCGAGACACTCCAAAAGAGCGAAAGGAAGTCCCTCACTGAGACTGGGCAAAGCCATCACATCAAACTCCGGCAAAGCCTCGGTGAGCGCCATGGGACCGGCGTAGCGAACCCGGTCCTCCAACTGCAAAGTACGGGTCAGCTCAAGACATTCCTGGTGGTAGTCGGGATCTTCGTCGGTGGGTCCGGCAATCAGAAAAGTCGCCCCGGGCAACTGATCCAGGACGACGCGGGCGGCCCGGAGCAGGTTTTTGACATCCTTGATGGGTGAGACCCTTCCCAGAAATCCCACGCACTGCCGAGCCGGAAAGGAAGCCCGCTGCCCTACACGGGCATACCGGATGGCGTTGAAAGCGTCCAGTTTCACTCCATTCGGTATGATCTGGATCCGCTCCGCGGGAGCCCCGAATTCACAGGCCAGTTCGGCATTTCGGCGGAACAGAGAAGTGATGTGGCCAGCCCGTTGGTAAGCATAGTCGCCGAGCGCGGCGAAAAAATCGATCCACAGCCGGCGAAGCGCCGGAACAGTGCGCGAAGCGGCGTCGGCAAGCTGTTGGGGACGGCTCCCGCCCGACCAGGAAGAACGCAGCAGGTCGGCAATGCGTTCCCGGACGTAGATGCCATGCTCGCTGAGAAGAAACGGTTTTCCCTGTTGCTGGGCGGTGACGGCGGCGGCCAGCCCGGCATAGCCGGTGGAAATACTGTGGTGGACCCTGGCGGGGGGCAGTCCTGACAATGCCGCAAGGATCCTCCAGACCGGTTCGATGAGGAAGCGCACATTCCAAAAGTAGTCGACGAAAACCTCCCGGGGATGGTAACGCAGATACCAATCCTGCAGGAGGTCCCAGGTTTTGGGATGCTGCCAAAAACGTTCGAACGGGCAGTGGGGAGCGATTCCGGCCAGGATGTCGATGAAACCGGCCATAGGATCAGCGGGTGGCTCCGAGGTAAACGTCGCGAGCGCTTCATGGCCCCTGGCCAGGACTTCGTGATGGGAGCGGAGATCTCCGGTTGCCGGATCCTTGGCAAAGAGAAAGATTTCGCGATATTCCCGCAAATTGGACGGGAAAGCATACTGCCGCACCCCCCCGGGCTGGGCACCGATGTGGACGATGTGGAAAGTCAGATCCGGCAACTCGGTCAGGATCTGCTGCACCCAGGTGGACACACCTCCTCGGACATAAGGGTAAGCGCCTTCCACATAAAGGCAGACATCGGCCGGGGCGGTCGGGCTGGCGGCAGGAGCTTCAGGCATGGGGAGAGGCAGGACGACGGGTCAGCCAGAACTCGCGGCTCTGGTAGGAAAGCGGCGCGCCTTCGGCCGCGGCACGACCCGCCGCTTCGGTGAGGAGTTGCCATTTCCCGGACGCATGGTAGAAGGCCGTCTCCAAGCGGGAGGAAAGCCGGCCGCCTCCCGGCAAACCCTGGAGACGCTGGAACAAATCCGGCACACCGGACAGCTCCCCTAGTTCGATGCGGCACCGGGCCAGCTCATGAAGCAGGGCCGGGTCCCCGGGATGCTCGGCAACCAACTCTCCCAGCACCTCTGAGGCCAGAGTGAACAGGGTCCGGGAGTGATCTCCCGGGAAGATCCCGCTGCGGGCCGAGTGCAGCAGGATGGCGGCCAACCTTTCACGCTCCGTCGGGGAAGCCTCACCGCGGTGGTGCTTGCATTGCAGAGCCTGGATCTCCTGTTCACTGGCATCAAGCAGAGAACCGAGGGCTCCTTGGGCATACAGCTGGGTTCGGGCGTCGCCACGTGAGGCCAGAAGCCGGAGCAGACCGGCGCCGGAAGGACTGCGGGATTGGCGCAGGAGAGGCACCACGAGCCATTGGGCCATCACGGGACCGGCACGGAGAAGGTGGGCGAATGGTTCCCGGATCGGAGTGTGGGTCGGCGGCGCATGGTTCACCCGGTCGTCCCGGGCGGGATTGCCCAAGACAAGTCGGAGCCGACTTTTGGGCGGTTTGGCGGGGGCCGAGAGCAGAACGGCAAGAAGGCCTGCCGCGAGAGGCCCCGCCACGGGACACACAAGCGTCAGGAGCCCGGCCAGGAGACCCAGCAACCATCGCCCGGGACGCCCGGCATTTGCTGGAAATGCCGGCAACAGCAGGGTGGCCGCGAGCACCACCAGGAGATGCCCGACGAGGCCGGAGGATCCACCCTCCAAGCCGGGAAGCTGCCACCATCCCTGCCAGAGCAGGACAGCGACGAAGTCTATCCCTGCGAGGAGACCAAAGGCAATGATGAGGGATCCGGGTTTCACACAGTAGCAAGGATTCCTGCCAAAAGGGCGGGGTCGGAAATCGGAAGGATGGAATCAGCCACCAAAGGCCGGAGCTGGGGAAAGCGGGAGAAGAAAAATTCCAATCTCTTCTTCGCGCCTTCATCCGAAGCGGCCGGAAGAAGCAGGCCCAGTCGAAGGGCACTGGTGGTCTCTCCAACAAGCAACCCCAGGGAATCGACCGGACGAAGCGTGGAACGCAGGGCTTCGCGGAGTGCCAGCCAGGTCTCTTCGGTGCAACCTTCCTGCGGACGAAAAGTGACCAGCCTGGAGGGCAGGCCGAGTTCGCGGGCGGCGTCGAGTGCCAGCCGGATGCGATGGACAAACTCCCGAGGCTCGAGAATGTCGAGCAGGTTGTCGGGACGTTCCAACGTCGAACCCGCGGGCTGGGCGCGACGGGCGGCGATCTCCGCATGCGTCATGACCCAGGTGAAGGCCGCTTCAATGCGGGCCAATTGATCCCAGTGGATGTGGTCAAACTCCATCCGGCGCAGGGCCAATACCGCGGACACCGGAGCACCCGGCGCGGTCCCCCAAGGAATAGCGGCGATCCAGGCACTGCGTTCCCCGGCTTCCTCATCCGCGGACCAAACGCTGCGGCAACTGACGGTGACACCCCGGCGAACGGCTTCAACCAGCACCGGGTCGGTATTTCCATCCAGAGTCTCCGGCAGCTCCGCCGGATTCCCCACCAGTGCAGAACGGACCCAGCGGTGTTGTTGGGGAAGGTAAATGGCCGCCTGAATGACTCCGGCCGAACGTTGCAGCGAAGTGAGAAACCCGGGAAGCCAGGCATCATTGTCAGTGCAAAAGAGACGGTGCATTTCCTCCGTGAGACTGGAGGCTTCCGCCCCATGGAGGAGGAGGGACTCTTGCAGAACGATTTCGTTCTCCCGATGCAGCGCGAGATCACTCTGCAGTATGTGTGCTTCCTCTGCGAGGAGATCCCGCTCCCGCTCCACTTTTCTGGCAGGCCCCACCGCAAGGGCCTGACCAAGACTGGCGATGGCGCCTCCAGCCAGCAAGGAGAGAAAGAAGTAGGGATGCTCTCCGACAAGACCCAGCAATCCGCCGACGCCTCCAGGGGCCAAGAATTGCAGCGCCGCAATACCGATGCCGGCGGCGATGGAGCCAATCACCCCGGATCCCAGTCCATAACGTGCCCCCAGAAAGGCGGGCAAAAGGAGCCAAGGGCTGGGATTGAGAGACAGCCACCCCGGATCCTTGGACGCGAGGATCCAGTTGGCGAGGAAGAGCACTGTCAGCAGTGCGGAGGAATCCCCCAGGACGGCGAAAAGAGTTCGACGGGGGGAATGCTGGCCTTGGGGCGGTGGAACGCGGTCTGATTTGAGTGGAGAAAGTTCAGGCACGACAAAAGCTCGGGAGAATAACGACGGACTGGGAATGCGGAGGAAGGATGGCCAGCAACACCCCCACAGGGCGAGAACCCTTTAATAGTAATTGCGCAAGCCTGCGGTGGCGACCCAGAGCGAACCATCGTTGTTGACCCCCGTCACACCATCGGAATAGTAAGAACCTTCCATCACAAGATCCCACTCCTTGGTCAGATTGACTTCGACTCCGACGCTGCCGTGGTACTGGAATTGGTTGTCAGACAAATCCCGGGCGACTCCGGCTTCGGCGAACACGACGACACGGTCAGAAAGCCGCACCTCGGTCCCCAGAACGATGCCCTGCGGCGCGTATTCCGGTTCCACCAACGTGTCTCCGAATTTCCGGCCTTCCTTGGCATCACCCCGGAAACGGAGTTGACGCACTTCGGAATCTGCCAAGGTGTCCGAATTGAAGCGACGGTATTCGCCCCGGAAAGCCGCCGTAAAACGCACGGTACCTTCCCGGTTCTGGTACATCTCCCGCTCGATGTTGATCTCGGCGTTGAACCCATCCCCCAATTCCACCCCTTGGGCGGAAACCCTGCGCAGGGAGGCATTGGCGGTGAAACTGATTTTGGGGGCGAGAGGCGCCATGACCCCGACGAAAGCCCGATCCTCAAGACCTTCCAAAGCCACGAGCTGCAGGGAATCAATGGCCGGAGCGTTCATTTCGAGCCCCGCAAGGAACCCGAGCTGGCTCGGATGCACCTGCTCGCGGCCCACCTCGATCCCCCAGTGCAACCCGTCGTAGTTGCCACCGCCCGCCCAGGCTTCGCTATAAAACAGATTTTCCCAGCGGTAGGTGCCTTCGGCCACAGCCCCCCAATTGGTGCCATCAGACGGGGTGATGTCCCGGTCACCGGTCAAAGAAACATCGTGCATCCAGCCCCGGACGCCCACTTCGATCCGGTCACTTTGCTGGGTGATGCCTTCCCATGCGAAAAAGCCGGCTTT
>JADZAX010000268.1 GCA_020852405.1 Verrucomicrobiales bacterium | reverse complement strand
ATGCCCTGCGCCAAGCCAGAAAGGCTCCCATCGATGATCGTGATGATCTCTCCGACCGAGATGGAACGGGGAGGCCGGTCGAGCTGGTAGCCGCCCCCGACACCACGCTTGCTGCGGAGGAGTCCGCCGTTTTTCAGAGCAAGCAGGATTTGCTCGAGGAATTTCACCGGTATCGTGCCCGACTCGGCGAGTTCTTGGATCTGTAAGGTCCGCCCCGGAGCGGCGGCAGCAAGAATCAAGGCAGCCCGCAAGGCATACTCTGCTTTTTTGGAAATCCGCATTTCCCATCAGAATGGTCGGGAAAAGACCATTTGCAAGCGGCAGATCTAAAGAACCCTCCTCCGCAATCGCGGGGGAATCTCCCTTGCCTTTCCCAGCAGGTACCTCCTTTTACTTCGGTGCCTTCTCCAAAGAACGGGGCTCCTGAAAGGATAGCGCGCCCTTCGATTTGGTCTTCCGTTTGTAGATTTTGTCCCCACAGGCCACGTATAGCCACTCCATACCGGGACCGGCGAACGCTGCGCTCACCAAGGGAGCCTGCTGGGGTTTGGCGATGACACCCCCCATTCGCCCCGTGGGATCGTACATCTGGAGCCCCATCTCGCTGGTCACATACCAACGTCCAAAAATGTCGGAGGTCATGCCATCACCCTTGGCGATTTCCGGAGTCGCCACCGGCGCGCGAAGTGTCATGTAGCGCTCTCCAAAACCCAGAGAACCGTCGGCTTCAATCCGGAAAGCCCAGACATGATGCCCGCCGTGCTCGGAAACGGCCAGAGTGCCCTGATCCGGTGAGAGCGCGATCCCATTGGGTTTGAGAACCTGCCCGGTGCTGACGACGGACATTTTGCCGGATGGATCAATGCGGCGGACTTCCCCGGTCGGGGTCATGGTGAAATAGACATTCCCTTGGTGCGTGACCACAAGATCGTTGGGTTGGACTTCGGTGGCGAGGACTGACATGGTCCCATCCTTGGTGAATGCCAGCACCTGCCTCCCCCGTGAAGCGCAGGCATAGAGACGCCCGTCGGCCCCCCATTTCAGGCCGCTGATGCCGGCGGCATCTTTGATGAAAGGCGTCACCTTCCCTCCCAGATCCACCTTCATGATAGCCACGCCATTTTTGACATCCGAAAAATACAGGTTCCCTTCCGCATCCGCGCAGAGGGCATCGGTGAAACCATGACCTTCCGAAACGACTTGCCAATCCTCTCCCTCAATCAGGACCTGACTCAGGGGCATGTCCTGAGCGAAAAGCGGTGAGACCAAGGTGACAAGACAGGCAAAAAGGGAGGAAGGACGAATCATGCCTCAGAAAGAAGTCGAAAACCGTCATGACGCAAGGAGCGGAATTGCGGAGCCCCCCGCCTGGCGACAATTTGGCAGGATTGCGGGTTGTTCCGACCAAGGGCTCTGGTGTAAAGAAAGAGGCGGCGCTTCCCTGATCCATCCATGACCACCCCCTCCAACACCCCCAGTTCACCATGGTATCATGGCATCAATCGATACGAATGGCTTGTGCTGATCATCGCTTCCGCCGGTTGGATTTTTGATGTCTATGAGGGACAAATTTTCAACCTGACCCGCAACCAGCTACTGCAGGACATTCTCGGAGTGGGCCCGGATGCCCCCGAGATCAAGAAATTCGGCGACCAGTTTCTCGGCGTTTTCCTCCTCGGCGGGACGATCGGTGGGCTGCTCTTCGGATCGCTCGCCGACCGCCATGGTCGGCGGGGGGTGATGATCCTGACGATTCTGATGTACTCGGTCTTCTCAGGTCTGACCTACTTCGCCACCACCCTGCCACAGGTCATGATCCTGCGATTCTTGGTGGCCATGGGAGTCGGGGGCGAGTGGGCTGTTGCCGCGGCTCTGGTTGCGGAAGTCTTCCCCACCAAGGCAAGGGCCCAAGCCTCGGGCATTTTCCACACCTCCTCCGTCATCGGCACCTGGTTGGCAACCGCCGCGGCCATTGCCGTGGGTTCGCAATGGCGCCACGCCTATCTCATCGGGGTCCTCCCGGCCCTGCTCATTGTCTGGGTCCGAGCCACGGTGAAGGAACCGGAGAAATGGCAGCAGACCAAGGCAGATCCCACGGTCCGGCGCGGCAGCTTCCGGGAACTGCTGACCTCCCCTCTCTGGGCCCGCCACGCCTTTCTCGCGATGGCCCTGGCCGCAGTCGGTCTCGGCACTTTCTGGGCCGTCACCGTGGCGGGACAGGATCTGGCCCGGGAGATGCTGAAGAGAGAGGGGCTCCCGGACGGCGAGATCGCGGAAAAGGCGAAATTCGCCTATGGGATTGTGCAAACCATCGGAGGAGGTTTTGGCCTGCTCCTCTTCGGCCCCTTGAGCGCGAGGATCGGAAGGAGGAAAACGTTCGTCCTCTATCACCTTGCCGCACTGGTGATCGTGCCGGTGACCTGCTTCGTGCCGCAGAATTACCACACCCTCCTGATGCTGCTGCCCGTCTTCGGCTTTTTCACCCTCGGCATGCATGCGGGGTATGCGGTCTATTTCCCTGAATTGTTCCCCAGCCATCTCCGTGCCACCGGAACGAGTTTTGGTTTCAATGGGGGACGCATTCTGGCGGTCTCGGTGATGTTTTTTGCCGGCTGGCTGAAAGCACTCCCGGGGATGCCCCTCCCCACCGCCTTGACCTGGCTGGGATTACTCTTTCTGCCGGGGGTAGTGATCATCGCATTTCTCCCGGAAACCCGCGGTGAAGAACTGCCGGAGTAAGGCCCGATGCCCGACCAGTCAACCCTGCTCGCCGTGCTCTGCCTGGCACTGGCAACGTATGTCCAGGCCTCCACCGGATTCGGTTTCGCCATCGTCGCTGTGGCGACATTGCCCTTGCTGATGAGTCCGCACCGGGCGGTGGAGATCAT
>JADZAX010000267.1 GCA_020852405.1 Verrucomicrobiales bacterium | reverse complement strand
CGGGGGCACGCCCTGATCGCGGATTTGTTGACCCCGGCGATCCGGGAACAGGTCCGATGAATCCGCCGGTGCCCGGAGTGCGTGGCCGGGAGATGGACCAGTCCGAATTCTGGCTCCGATCGTCCTCTCTGAGGGCATTCATTTACGGAAAGTATCAAAAATATTAAAAACTTGAAAAAACAAGAATTAGGCTGAAAATATATGAGGAAACATAATTTCCATATAAACAGAAGTGAAGCCGATCTTGGAAAACTGTCTTTTTGTCGCGCCCTTGTTGGGGGCGCTGCTACTGGTGGGATGCTCCGAACCGCCGCCTCCGGAAGGTGGCCCCGTGGCCCAACCGGGTCCACCGGAGGCGCTTCCCCAAGAGCATCAAGGAAGGACAGAACCGATCGCGGATGCTGGACACAGTAGGGGAGAGGCTGCTTCCCCCTCATTTGCTGACCGCATTCCCGTGCGCCCGGTCGAGGCGACGCTCTCGGCGATTGGCAGGGTCAAATCCCCTGAACAGGCCGAAGGGGTGCGCCAGGCCCTCGTTGAGGAACTGGTGGCGATCACCCAGGAATGGAAAAAAGGCGATGATCCGGTGCTGGTCCGGCCCCGGCTGGAAGACCTTGCCGACCGGCTACGCTATCTCGGCAAAGCGACCGCCCAGCTCTCCGGGGGCAGGGAATCCCCGGCTCCGACACTGAGGGGGGATGCCAGAAACAAAGAGTTGGCGCGTTTTTTTGCGGATCATCCGGAGGTGGCGGAAGAAGCCCGGCAGGCGTTCAGTGCCTACGGGATGACTGACTGTGACGGATGGCAGTCCTTGTTCCAAGGCCAAGCGGTGTCCGGAGGGGAGGTGGCGAGATGAGGGCAACATCTATCCCATGGAAAGCGCTCGCCTGCTTCCTCGGGGCGGCCTTGCTCCTCGAGAATGCTCCCGCTCAGAGTGGTCTGGACCGCGCCGAGGCGATCGGACCCTTCCTCAATGGCAAGCTTCCTCCACAGACACCGGTCAGCGATGGAGCGTGGACACTGCTCCCAGCATTTCCCAACCTGACGTTCATCGATCCGGTGCAGATGCTGCCCGTTCCCGGAACCAACCGCATGCTGGTGTTGGAAAAGGCCGGGCGTCTCGTGACGTTTGAAAATGACAGCGCCACCGCCGCGAAATCAGTGCTGATCGATTTCCGCAACCGGGTGGAGAGCCAGGAGGACAGCGGCGCCCTTGGCATTGCCTTCCATCCCGAATACGGGGTGCCCGGTTCACCAAACCGCGATTTTCTGTACCTTTACTATCGTTTCACGGTCAACAAATCAGACATGCAGCGGGCCTTCCTGCGCCTGTCCCGCCTGACGTGGAGCGCCACCGCTTCCTCGATTGATCCCGGCAGCGAACAGATCCTGATCAACCAGTATGACCGGCACAACTGGCATAATGGGGGAGGGATGTTTTTTGGTCCGGAAGGCTTTCTCTATCTTGCCCTGGGGGACGAAGGCGGAGCCAATGACCAGTACAACGCCACCCAGAGCCTCACCGGTCGCCTTCTGGGCGGGGTCATCCGCATTGACGTGGACCGCAAAGGGGGCTCCGTCAGCCATCCTATCCGGCGCCAGCCGATCATTCCCGAAGTTCCTCCCGCGGGATGGCCCGGCAGCTACACCCAAAACTATTTCATTCCCAATGACAACCCGTGGCTGGCGCCTGACGGCAGCCGCTTGGAGGAGTTCTGGTGCATCGGCAGCCGCAGTCCCCACCGCATGACCCGGGATCCTGTGACAGGCGATATTTATCTCGGTGATATCGGTCAGTCCACCCGGGAAGAAATCAGCCTCGTCACCAAGGCCGCAAACCTGCAGTGGCCCTACCGCGAGGGATCGGTCAACGGTCCCAAAGCTAGACCGAATCCACTGCTCGGGACCGATCGTGCTCCTCTCCATGACTATGGCCGTGGCGACGGGGGCTGTGTCATCGGCGGCTATGTCTACCGGGGCCGGACCTTTGCCTCGGCCCTGGGGGGCAAGTATGTTTTCGGAGACCACAACACCGGCCGGATCTGGGCCTTGACGAGGAATCCCGATGGCACCGCGACGCGTGAGGATCTGGTGAACCTGCAGCGGATTGGACCCGGCCCGAAAAACGGCCTCTCGAGTTTTGCCTTGGACAACGAGGGTGAACTCTACGTGCTCAGCCTGTATGGCACCGATCTCGATGGCGGCCGCATTCTCAAATTGGCGCGAAGCGGCACGGTTGTGGCGGAGCCTCCGCTGAAACTCTCCGAGACCGGTGCTTTCAGCAACATCGCCGCTTTGACGCCCGCTCCGGGATTGATTCCCTATGGGGTCAACTCCCCGCTCTGGACCGATGGGGCCGACAAACAACGCTGGATTGCCCTGCCCAATGATGGCCGGCCCAACACCACCGCCGAAAGAATCGTGTTTTCAGAAAATGGCCACTGGGTGTTTCCAAAGGGAACAGTGATCGTGAAACAATTCGATTTGCGCGGAAAGCGGATCGAGACGCGGTTCCTTGTGCTTGGCAATGACGGGGAATGGTATGGCATGAGCTACCGGTGGAAGGACGACGGTTCCGATGCGGATCTGCTGTTCGATGGAGAAGACCGGTCCATCACGGCGGGGGGGCAGAGTCAGACCTGGACCTTTCCTTCCCGCAGCCAGTGCCTGCAATGCCACAATGCCAGCTCCGGACGCGCCCTCGGGGTGAACACCCGGCAACTCAACGGCACCATCACCTATCCGGCGACGGGACGTTCGGCCAACCAATTGGTTACTCTGAACCGGCTTGGCTTTTTCACTGCCTCGCTCAATGAATCCCTGCTCAACACCTATGTCACCGCGGCCTATCATGCGGATACCTCGGCCTCCCTGGAACTGAGAGCCCGCAGTTATCTGGATGCCAACTGCGCCCATTGCCACAACCCGGCTGGAGGAGTGGCGGAGTTTGACTATCGTCTGACGACTCCCCTGAGTCTTTCCGGGGTCATCAATGGACCGATCCGGAACGCCTTTGGGGTCAGTGGCGCCCGGGAAGTGGTGCCCGGGGATCCCGGACGCTCCATGGGGTTCTTGCGACAGAACACGGAGGACGCCTCGATGGCGATGCCTCCTCTCGGGCGTCACCGCATCGATGCCCCGGCGATGGCAGTGGTCCGGGATTGGATCACCAGTCTTGAGGCTTCGGAATACCCGGCCGAAACCGGCTACCGGTATGCTCGTTTTGTCGCCAAAAGCGAGGCCAATGGAAACCCGTGGACTACGGTGGCGGAGTTCAACTTGCTGGATGCTGAGGGGCGTACTTTGGATCGCTCCGGATGGCGCATTCTTTCCTATGACAGCGAGGAACCTTACGGCAACGGACTGGTCAAGAACATCCTGGACGGCAATCCGGCAACCATGTGGCACACCTCCTGGTATTCCGTGACGACCCGGCATCCCCATGAGTTTGTCATTGATCTGGGGCGTTCCGAAGTGGTTTCCGGATTCCGGTATCTGCCTAGGCAGAATGGTCCGAACGGACGGATCAAGGATTATGAGTTTTACCTTTCCAACTCTGTCGGAGACTGGGGGGCTCCGGTCAGCAGCGGACAATTTCCCAACAACACCGACATGCAG
This sequence comes from Verrucomicrobiales bacterium, assembly GCA_020852405.1. Taxonomy (GTDB): domain Bacteria; phylum Verrucomicrobiota; class Verrucomicrobiia; order Verrucomicrobiales; family DEV007; genus JACKQE01. The sequence continues at coordinate 2,782 of JADZAX010000267.1, read as the reverse complement.
TCGTCCTCATTTTCCGGCAACCATGAGCCGTTGCTCGGCGCGATTGGCGCCCAAAGCGGAAGCGTGGGGCAGGCGGTGGCCCTGACCCTGTCGGCAACCGACCAGGATGGCGATGTCTTGACTTACACCGCAGTGGCCCTGCCCTCGGGGCTGTCTCTGGACGGAAAGTCCGGCCGGATCACCGGCACCCCCACCAAGGCGGGCACCACGGTTGCCACCCTTTCGGTCAACGATGGCCGGGGAGGCGTGGACAGTGAAACCGTTTCCTGGAACATCAGCCAGGCCAACCGGCCTCCGGTCTTGGGCGCCATCGGGAGCCGGAGTGGCACGACCGGGCAAAGTCTGACTGTAAACTTAACCGCCTCCGATCCCGATGGTGATCGGCTCACCTTCGCTGCTTCCAGTCTACCAGGAGGCGTGGTTTGCAACCCGGCATCCGGAAATCTGTCAGGAATTCCAACCGCCAGCGGAGCCTTCGCGGTGTCCGTCACGGTCAGTGATGGCCGGGGTGGCACCGATGCGGAATCGTTCACCCTGACCATTTCCGGAACCAGTGGTGGCTCCGGGTCAGGCAGCGGAACGGGAACGGGAACGGGAACGGGAACGGGTAGCGGCAGCGGCAGCGGCAGCAGCAGCAGCAGCAGCGTGTTGGAGGGTCTGCTGTTGAAACTGCCCTTCGAAGAAGGCGCCGGATTGACTGTGCAGGATATCTCGGGGAACAACCGGAAAGGAACCTTGTCAGGTGGCGCTACCTGGATGACGGGTAGGTCCGGCAAAGGCGTCGCGTGTGATGGCGCGACCGGTCTCATCACCATTCCCCACGAAGCCCCTCTCAACATCGGGGCTGGAGGAGCGGATTTCACGATCGCCTTCTGGTATCAACTCCAGGCACCGAACAATGGCCAAGGGCACTGCATCGCGAAAAAAGGGGACAAGGCCACTGCCCGCGCGTTCGGGATTTACCTGTTCCCCAATTCGACACGGCTCGGGGTGTCGGTGGGCACTTCCGCAAACTGGAACGAAGCAGGCGCCAGCGCGTCCACGCTAACCGTCGGTGAGTGGACCCACATCACGCTGCTGAAACGTGGCAGCCGCCTGGAGCTTTATCTTGATGGCGTTCTGGATGCGGTTGTGACCCTGAAAGGCGCGACATTGGGCAATCCTGGAGCCTTTTATCTGGGACGCAGCCCGGATGATGCGATGCCGATGAAAGGAGCGTTCGATGATTTTCAGGTTTTCGAAAGGGCTTTGTCAGAGGCCGAGGTTCAGACGTTACTGGCTGAGAACGAACCTGCCACCGAACCCACTGAGCCTGCTCCGACCATCGAGGGATCCCGTTGGTGTTTTGACGAAGGAACCGGAACGACCGCAGTGGACACGGGCCGCGTCGGTGGCCCGGGACTCTTGCAGGGAGGGACCCTATGGGTGGCGGGCAAGATGGGCCAGGCCGTCCGCCTCAATGGTGTCAATGGGCATGTCAAAATTGCCCATACGCCGGCATTGAATGTCGGAGCAGAGAACGGCGATTTTACCGTGGGCTTGTGGGTCAACCTGCGTCGGTCCAACACCGGGCAATGGCGGGCGTTGGCGAAGAAAGGCAACACTTGGGCCCAACGTGCTTTCGGACTCTACCTTTTTCCGGACAGCAACCGCATAGGCTACTCGCTCGGGACGGACAAGTATTTCAATGAGTCGGGTGCCAGCACGAAGCCGCTGGTGCTGGGACAGTGGACGCACGTGGCCCTGGTCCGGCGTGGAAAAGCCCTGGAATTGTGGCTCGATGGAGCCCTGGAATCATCGACCGCATTGAAGGGAACCACGGTCGGGAATCCCGGGGCCATCTATTTGGGATACGGGCCGAATGATGCGGTCTTCACCCAGGGAGATTTCGATGATTTCCGGGTTCTGACACGAGCCCTGAGCGGCGCGGAAATTTCCCAGATGAAGGACGGGACTCTGTGAAAACCCGACTCCTCTGAATCTGCGGGACAGCACTTTGGTTGACGCGCGCCAGCGAGGGATTGACGCCGGCCTAAAGAGCGCCGCTCTCTTAGCGCCGTCGCCGGACCTGGCTCAAAGCGACAGGGCCTTGGCCTCGGTGATGCCGTCGATCTCTTCCAGTTTGGCGAGCAGGGCATCGTCCGGGGTGGAGTCCAAATTCAGCACACTGAGCGCGCGTCCGCCGGCATTGTTGCGGCTCAGGGACATGCTGGCGATGTTGATCCGGTGTTCGCCGAGCATGACTCCGACCGCACCGACCATGCCGGGGGCGTCCTCATTTTCGAGGAGGAGCAGGCAACCTTCCGGTGCCGCTTCCACATAGCGGCCGCGCAGCTTGACGATGCGCGGTTGGCTGCCGAAGAAAGTACCCGCGACCGAAACAGATTCCTTGCCGCTGCCAACCACCACTTCGATGAGATCGGTGAACTCCGCCGGTCCGGCGGGCCGGGTTTCCGTGACCCGCATGCCACGGCCTTCCGCGAGAGACGGGGCATTGAGGTAATTCGCCGAACCCGGTCCCGAGACGACGTCGAGATACCCTTTGAGACTGGCCCGGGTGATCAGGGTGGTGTCCAGGGAGGCGACATGTCCGGTGTATTCGATGCGGAACACATCGGGCTGGCGCGGGGCGAGTTGGGAGGCGATGCGGCCCAGCACCTCGGCCAGGCGCAGATGGCCACCGATGCGGGCCATGGTCTGGCTGTCAATGTTCGGCATGTTGACCGCATTGGCCACGGATCCGGTCAGCAGCATGTCCCGGATCGCCACCGCGATTTCAATG